>JASHYD010001023.1 GCA_030043175.1 Xanthobacteraceae bacterium
TGCGTCTCGCCCAGATGCAGGGACACCGCTATTGGGTGGAGCGCATCTTCGAAGATGCCAAGGGGGAGTGCGGCCTTGGTGATTATCAGGCGCTCGGCTGGCAGGCCTGGCACCACCACGTCACCATGGTGATGCTGGCGATGCTGTTCATTGCCGAGCAACGCGCCGCGCAAAGCCCGGGCCTCGATCTGCTCTCGCCGCGCGATATCGTTGAAATGCTCAAGGGACCTTGCCGCGCAAACCCGAAGGCAAGGAGGCGCTGGTGCGCCGGATCAACGAACGTCACCAGCGGCGGCTCGGCGCCATCCAATCCCGTTTCCGAGCCGCAGCAAAATCACAGCCGCCATAGACAACAACGACTGTGACTCTGTCAAACTAAAGTGGGCAGGCAAGAGTCCCGGCCCTATCGAAACTCCTACAAGGCAAAATTCGCGAGGCGCATGATATGCCTTGATGGTCTGCCGGTTTACAAACTCAAGTTGGTGGCGACGGTGCGAAAAGTTCTGCGCGAACCTAAGCTTTGAGTTTGGTCTGCGGGCTACCACCATGCGGCACCCGCAGACCGACAATGGTATCGCTTACCAGCGCTCACCATTCAATCCAATGCCCACCACGCCAATACCCACGGCCCTCGTGTTCGCGCCAACTAAAGTGCTCACGCGGTCGCCAACGCCAATCGTCTGGATGAATGATAACGCGAGCTTCTCGGGGGTATTCATATTGCCCCTGCACATGCCAACACACGTTGCCCCGACACGCAATTGCTGCCGAAACGCTCGCGGTCGAAAATGCTAATACGCCAACGCCAAACGCCGCACCTAGTGTAGCTTGGTTGAGAAGCCTCATACTCCACCTCCATTGAGTCTGATTTACGATACGGCCCTAAAACTCTCAGACCATGAAAGGGTTCCTGTCGCATATCAGTGAAAACGCGAAAACAACTCCACTCGCGATCATGTGAACGCGAGCGATGAATCGGTCGCGAACGTGTGAAAGCAAGACCAGGCAGTAGCCACATTCTCTGTTATTGTTCGTCAACGCTTCGCCGGACCCTCGAGATGGACACGAGACTGTGCGACGGCTACGCGATCTGTGCCGAGCCGCTCGCATCGACGCACTGACCTATCGCGCAGTTTCGTGCGCAGGCGGCGGGTGGTTGGTGCCCGGATTGAATGTCTAACACAAGACTTCATGTGTGCCTCATCGCCGTGGTGTTCCATGGCCGTGGCGGGCATCTTATCGCTGACGGCTTCCGTGCCCAACCCTCGGGGTGGCGGAATACATGGGCGGACGCGGCCTTTCGACTGCATGGACACCTGTGGTATATTTGCCTTGCGAGTTTCCGGAACGGCTTCCCGAAGCGCTTTCGATTTCCAGCAGCAGCCCTTATGTCTCGGCAGGCCTCCCACTCTTTATTACTGAAAATTAGATCGGTTCACAGCCTCGCTGTGGTCTGGGGAAAGTCATGAAACACTCACTGTCAGCAATCGCGTTAGTAGTTTCTGTTGCCGGCCTCGCGCAGCCGTTGGCCGCGAAAGTTGTAAGATTTGAAATTGTCCGCACTGAGTCTCCGGCATTCGAGGGACGCTCGTTCGGCACGGTTGGTACTTACGATCGGATTATTGCTCGCGCCACCATAGCGGTTGCACCGAACGATACGCATAATTCCATTATCGCCGATATCGATCGAGCGCCTCGCAATTCGGAAGGTCTGGTCGAGGCCGTGAGCGATGTTGAAATCTTACGGCCTACGGTTGCGCCCAATGGCAACCGCCGCCTGTTTTACGAGGCGTTGAACCGCGGCGGAAAGTTGGGACTCGCGCTGTTTAGTGATAACAATATCGTTAACGATCTGAGCAAAGCCGGCGATGCCGGCAACGGGTTCTTGATGAACCGCGGCTTCACGATTGTGTGGAGCGGTTGGCAAGGTGACATAGCGCCTGGCGGTGGCCGGTTGACTTTTTCGCCCCCTGTCGTCCCGCAAGTAACGGGCCTTGCGCGCGAAGAATTCGTCTTTGATCATCTAGAGAGCCCTGCCCTCGCGCCGCTAAGCTACCCTGCGGCGGATCTGGATCCGGCACATGCAAAGCTGACGGTGCGCGAGCAAGAGACGGATTTGCGCACGACGCCAACCGATCTTTCATTCAACTTCGACACGCCAAATCGGATCGCCATCACCCGACCGATGGGGTTTGATGCCGGAGCGATCTACGAATTCATCTATCTCGCCAAGGACCCTAACGTAATGGGACTTGGCTTCGCGGCGACACGCGACATTGTATCGTTTCTCCGCCACGAAACTGCTGATGCTCTCGGAAATGCCAATGTGCTTGCCGGGCAGTTCGATATGGCTATCGGGTTTGGCCTGTCCCAGAGCGGCCGATATTTGCACGATTTCCTCTATTTGGGGTTCAACACGGATGAGGATGGCCGACCGGTATTCGAGGGACTGATGCCCCACATTGCTGGAGGCAAGAAAACCTTTACCAATTATCGTTTCAGCCAACCCGGCCGTTCCCCCTATCAGCATGCGGACACGGTCTATCCCGGTTCAGAATTTCCCTTCACCTATCCGGTGACCACCGACGCGCTTACGGGTCGCACCGATGGACTATTGGCCCGCTGCCTTGCGGCTGGCAACTGCCCAAAGATCATCAAGACCGACAGCGAAATCGAATTCTACCAGCAACGGGCGTCACTGGTGACAACTGACACACAAGGCAAGGCCCTTGCAATGCCCGACAATGTTCGACTTTTCTTCCTTTCGAATCTGCCGCACTACGCGCTTGCTAGCGATCAGTCCGTTTTCACCAGAACGTGCGCCTATCCAACTAATCCGCTAAATGCCGGTCCGCCCGTACGCGCGTTGCTGGTTGCGCTAAATGCATGGATCAGCACCGGCATCTTGCCACCGCCAAGCCGATATCCGAGTCGGAGCGACGGCACGCTCGTGGAGCCAACACCCGAGAGGGTCGGCTTTCCACGCATTCCTGGAGTCAATTATACGGCCCGTATGACCCGGCCTGCGGTCATTAATTTCGATGTTATGCCTCCGATGAAGGGGGCTTCCTATCCGGCTTTCCTGCCAAAGACAGATGCCGATGGACGCGCCGTCGCGGGTTTACACCTGCCGACACTTGAGGCGCCCATCGCGACTTATACTGGCTGGAACTTACGCAAGGCCGGCTTTGCGCAGGGCGAATTGTGCGAAAATAATGGATCGATGCTACCCTTCGCAGCCACTCGCGAAGAGCGGCTCAACACTAATGACCCCCGTCTCTCGCTTGCCGAGCGATATCCACCATCAACGGATCGCGCAGCGGCTGTCGCGAAAGCTGCAAGACAACTTGTCGAGGATCGGCTTTTGTTAGCGGAGGATATGAAGCTGTTCACGGGCGCGAATTAGGAGCGCTTTGGCGCGGCTCTGCGAAACTTTCAGCTTCGGGTAAAAGGCTGCCTTGCCGACTGCTGCGGCGCCACGGCCGCCGTGCCTCACTTTAACGACGACTTGCTTCAACACATCCTGTCCGACAACAGCAGTCGCGGCTGTGTGAACAGACGTGCCGGTGCACTGCCGACGGAAGGCGGAATTCTGCAATCGCCAGCAGGAAAGCGGGTGAAAACGATGTCTTTAGCGAGGAACTCGAAGAGAGTCGTCAGATTCGCAACGTTTCGCTCACGGTCGGTGCAAAATGAGATGACGAGCTGGTCCGCCGGCAGGCGGCGGGCTGCCTTGGGCAGCTCGAACGTATCGTAATGGGGTGCGCGAGCGGCTCCGACATACCGCGATAGCCCAGAGTAATTTGCCTTCGTCATGGGGGACTGTTATCCGGTAGTAGCCGGGATGATCGTAATCGCGCGCATGGTCGGCGAGATCATGACCAGGCCGGGGGTTTAGCCGCCGCACCGCCTTCCGTGATCGAGCAGATCGGGAACTGGGTTTCGGTAGCGCCACCTCTCCGTTTTGGCGCAATCGATTCGCTATGGGTAGGGACGATAGTGCCGATGAAAGCGGTGAAAGCCCAAAGGGCGGGAGATACGGGGGCCGGCCACGTAACCGATCAGCCCGCCGGCAAGTAAGCCAGCCGGGCCGGCTACAAGGGCGCCAGCTGCGGCGCCGAATGCGCCGTCGACCAGTCGCTCCCCGGCGCCAGCTGCTGTCGGCACCAATAGAACCGCAGCCATGAAGCCGATTGCAATCACTCGTCTCATGAGTCCCTCCCGTCGCGTGGCCGATGCATTGCGCTCGCAGTCCGCACCACCCTCGCATCGGCCTAATATTGAGGCTTCTGGGGAGCGTTCCGTTTCTCACTTTTGATTCACATTATTGTCATTGCCCGCGAAGGCGGGCGATCCAGAAGCCATGGTCCGGGACGAGCACCCAGGTCCACGAAAACGTTAGAGTGGAGTCCCGGCCCTCGTGAGGATGACCTCCCCAAAATGGGCCGGGACCGCGTGAGGCTCCGGTTAGGCAGCTCTACGCACAAATCCAACGCTGGCCACATCCTCGCGTTCCTAGACAGAGCGAACTCTCCCGGGGCAGCCGGAGCTCCAGCCGGTCGACCATCTTCATGCGGCAGCGTGACCGGGGCACGGCGCCGCTGGATCGCGCCACTTGGACGTTGCTTTGGCGGCCTTATTGGCTCCCTAAGCGCCGCATCCGGGATGGCTGCTGATCGCGCCGTCACGAAAACGCACTCGAAGCGCTGTGAGGTGGTGCGATGGCGCGCCACGGGCGACCCCTGGCATTCCATGCCCAGAACTCTCTATCTGTTTCACTCACTTCACAGGCCTTCCACTCCATGGTGATAGCCTTGAAGCTCCAAGGCATCTTATGCCGATTTCGGCATCTTCCGGGTTATGCCGCGCAGATGCGCAGTCCTGATCAGCGAGGTTTCTCAGGAACCGCTCTCGATGTGGCGCAAGCCAATCCGACGGTGGCACTCTCCTCGCGATTGAGCTTCTTGGTGACGACATGGTTGCTGCTCCTCGCATGCAGGAGCGTTTCTATCGCATGCAGGAGCGCTTCTATCGCGGCGGGGGCGGAATTGCCTTCCGATGACCTGTGCTCAACTGAGGATTATGCCGACACAAGCTGGGTCACGTGCCCGATCTCTACCGGGTTCGTCGAGCAGCGCGGCATAACCCGGAAGGCGGCATAAGGCATCAGCTCGTCAAGCGAAGGGTGCGATCGCGCACCACGGCCCCAGATCCGTTGTCATTCTGATATGGGTCATGCCAAAACCATGTGATGCCAAGGCGAGCGGAGGTCAGCGATGAGCCTACAGACCCAGCATGACCCAAAGAATGAAGCCGAAGTCACCTACTGGAATAGCGCTGGCGGACGCCGTTGGGTCGAACGCCAACAATCTCAGGACATCGTCTTGGGTCCGATCTTGCAAGCAACGTTGGAGCGAGCGCAGGTGCAGCTGGGCGAGCGCGTTGTCGATATTGGGTGCGGTACCGGTGCGAGCTCGATCGCACTCGCCGAGCGCGCTGGCCCTTCCGGGCAGGTGCTTGGCGTTGACGTTTCAGCGCCGATGCTCGCGCGCGCCGCCGAGCGGCTGCCGCCAGGCGCCCCGGTCAAATTCGTACGCGCCGATGCGACGACCCACCAATTCGAACCGGCCGCTTTCGACCTCCTTTTTTCGCGTTTTGGCGTCATGTTTTTCGCGGAGCCGGTCCGCGCCTTTGCCAACCTGCGCACGGCGCTGAAGCCAGGCAGACGCCTCGCCTTCGCCTGTTGGCGCAAGTTTGATGAAAATTCCTGGCTTCAAGTGCCGCTGCGCGCCGCGCTTGAACATGTTCAACCGCTGTCGCGACCGGGCCCCGAAGAGCCAGGCCCCTTCTCCTTTGCGAGCGAACAGCGTGTGTGCCGCATTCTTGCAGATTCCGGGTTTCAATCAGTTACGCTTGAGCGGCGCGACTTTGATCTCGACATTGCCTGTGGAGGTGGGATCGAAGAGGCCCTCGAGGCCGCGATGGCACTCGGACCCACAAGCCGCGCCCTGCAGGATCGGGGCCCGGAAACGCGTGCCGCGGTTGCCACGTCGATTCGCCGCGCTTTGCAACCCTATCAACGTGGTAAGCAGGTTGTGCTTGCCGGGGCAATCTGGCTCGTCACCGCCAACAGCGCCTAGCCCACGGCCGGAGTGTTAAGGCACGCGCATTCCTGAATTCGTGTTCATTCCCCGATTTTTCTGAAAACACTTCCAGCTTTTGGAAAAAGCGGAGATGCGCCGGTTGCGGTGGCTCACTGCCGATCCAGAGAGGTTCCTGTGGTCGAGGGTCGATCCGAAGCCTGGCTGCGTCGATCGATGCCGGTCGTTGCGCTCGATCCTCCAACGGGTCGCGATTTCGCACCTCGGGCCCAATAGCGAGAAGTCAATGGTCTCAGTACTTTTCGTGCGGTCCGAAACCCGTCCGATATTGGCTGAACCGGGCTTCATTGAGACAGCTCAGCTTTAAGTGGCGGCGACGACCAGCAGCCTTTCCTTGTGAAGGGAGGGCTAGCTCCTACGAGGCGCGGGTGCAATCGGAGAGGTTCATGGTTGGATCGAGAAGTCGTCCGAGCTTGGTGCAGACTACCGGAAGTCTGAAAATCTCAGTTTTATGCCGTGGTACGGTTGCAGTGCGGAATGTCGGCACTGGGTTCGCTGTCAGCGAACCGTATTCGCGCTGATCAGGGGGGCTTGACGCTTACGGCCACGTCAGCATCCGCCATAATCGAAATCGCTACCTGATCTCGCAGGCGATGTCGCCTGCGAATGTGACAGCCGGCGACGTTATGGAGTTCGATCTTGATTCTAATTCGGTGGATCAGCGCGGGCATAGCCTATTTCTCGAACGCTTCATCCACGGCGAAATCTACAAGGCTCGGCCGGACGCGAAGTCGGTGATCCACAGCCATTCGCCGGGCGTTATCCCGTTCAGCGTCACCAATTTAATTTACCGATGCGTCCGGTGCTGCACTCCGCTTCGTTCCTCTATGTTGGGTCCCGTGTTCGAAATCCGTGACACCGGCGGCGTGACGGATTTGCTGGTGAGGAACAGCGCGCTCGCGAAAGCGCTTGCTGCCACTGTCGAGAGTAGCCGGTCGCGTTGATTCGCGGGCACAGCAATGTCGTGGTCGGGCCAAACGTGAAGCGAGCGACCATACGGGCCGTCTACACCGAGGTAAACGCGCGCCTGCAGACAATTGCGCTGGGGCTTGGCGGACCAATCGATTACGTCTCACCCGAGGGCGCACTGCGCGACAAGAACCCGGGCGAAGAAGGTCGCGCCTGGGACGGCTGGAAGGACAAGGCGACGCGGAGATAATTTGGGGAGGCTGCGCCCTCTTTTCGCCGCTGTGGACGCAGGTGCGCGCCTGGTTTAGCGAGACACTGACGCCCGCGTTGCGCTGACGGAAGCGCAATGCAAAACCGACGGGGTGGCCGGGACCATCCGGCCACGACACGTACATAGGTGTGTCGACGCAGCGGTAACTACTGTCAATTAAGGCCACACCACGCCGCACTCCCTTGTCGACCCAACAGGCTGGCACCCCGGGGCGCGCCTATTCGTGACTGCAGGATGCGCTGGATCTGAGTTGCGCGGCGGTGGTAGGAGATATTCCTCAGGCGCAGGTAGGCCACTCGAATTGGGTCCAGGCCACCACCGATCAGCGGAGAACCGATGTCGCCTGCCCACATTGTTCCGACGGGGCCGGGAGACTCGCACGCCTCAGCCGGCCGTGAGGCGCATTTCCAGGCTATGTTCGAGAACGCGCCAGTCGGCATCGCACACGTCACCGCCGACGGCAGCTGGGTCCGAGTCAACGAGGCGCTGTGCCGCTTCCTCGGCTACTCAGCCGGCGAACTCACAATGATGTCGTTTCGGGACGTCACCCATCCGGACGATCTCGCGGCCAGCTTAGCCCGTTTCGACCGGCTTCGTGACGGCAAGGTCGACCGCCACGACACGGAGAAGCGCTACCTGCGCAAGGACGGCACGACCGTCTGGGCAAGATTGACGGTCAGCCGCGTGCGCATGGGCGATGGGACGCTCGACTATTTCGTTGCCGCTGTCGAAGACATATCCGCGCGCAAACAGGCCGAGGAACTGCTGCGGCGCCAGGCCGACCTTCTCGACCAGTCGCACGACGCGATCTTCACCTGGAAGATAGGTGGTGGCATCACATACTGGAGCCGGGGCGCCGAGGCCCTCTATGGATTCACGCGTGAAGAGGCGATCGGGCGCAGCAGCCACGAGTTGCTCCAAACTCGATCCTGCGTTTCGGACCGGGAGAGAGAAGCGCAGATCGTTCAGCACGGCAGTTGGTTAGGGGAGTTGACCCAGACCACGCGCGACGGGCGCGAGATCACGGTCGAAAGCCGCCATGTCCGCGTTTCCTACGACGGCGAGACATACGCCCTGGAGACCAATCGCGATATCACTGCCCGCAAACACGCCGAGGCGGAGTTGCGCAAGAGCGAGGAACGGTTCAGGTCGTCAGTCCTTCACTCGCCGATGCCCATCATGTTGTTTGACAATCGGGAGGAAATCCTCGCTGTCAGCGAGAGTTGGCTCGATGAAAGTGGCTATTCGAGCGCCGAGTTGCGCCGACTCGAAGACTGGACAGATCGCGCTTACGGCAAGCGTTCGGCCGAGGTGCTGAAGATTCTCCGTCGGATCATTGCGACAGAGCCTCCAGCGCGGCCGTCCGAAGGCGTGATTCGCACTAAGGATGGCAGGGAACGCCTGTGGAGCTTCGTTAAATCCCCCCTGGGGGCTCAATCGGATGGGCGCCGCGTCTTTGTCACCGTCGCCCAGGATCTGACTGAGCGAAAGGCTCGCGAGGAGCAGGTGCGCCAGCTGCTGCGCGAGGTCAATCATCGCGCCAAGAATCTGCTCAGCATTGTGCAGGCAATCGCACGCCAGACAGCGGCTCGCAGCTGCGAGGACTTCATCGAGCGCTTCACCAGAAGAATTCAGGCACTCGCCGCCAATCACGACTTGCTGGTCCGGAACGAGTGGCAGGGCGTTGACGCGGATGACCTGGTGCGCGCCCAGCTCGCGCACTTTGCGGACCTTGTCGGGACTCGCATCACCGTCGGCGGACCCAGGATGCGTCTGAACGCGGCTGCCGCCCAGGCGATCGGCTTTACACTGCACGAGCTCGCGACCAATGCCGGCAAATACGGCGCGCTGTCGGTGAGCACCGGCTGTGTCCACGTGCATTGGCGGCGTGACGGCGAAACCTTCACCATAAGCTGGAGCGAGAGCAACGGGCCGCCGGTGCGGCCGCCTGCGCACGGCGGCTTCGGCAGCACGGTCATCGAGGAGATGGCGAAGCAGACGCTCTGCGGTGAGGTTGAGCTCGAATACGCTCCCTCGGGTTTGCTATGGGCTTTGATCTGCCCGGCGTCGAATGCATTGGATCAGCCATAAAGGCGACGACCGCGAGCCTTGCCGCTCCCACAAGAGGTCGATCGCCCATGGCTGCCGCCGAAATCCCGCGTTGGTCCTCTCCGGCCGCGTAGCAAGAATAGTCCCGGGCTTACTGCGAGGACATGGCCCGACGTCGTTTCGAGGACAAGGAGCGCATCGATGTGACGGTCGGTGCGTACCTCAGAGAGCTGCCGACTTGAGCCGTTGGCTGGCTGATGTATTTGAGGCACAACGAGGGCGACAGCGGCTTTAGTTCACGCGACCCGAGGTACGACGAATGCGCCACTACGTTAGGTGGTCTCGCCTTCGACGCTCAGTTTGCACGACAGCACGTCCCTGTCATCACCTATCGGCGGAGCAATGAGCAGGAGGATGAATTTCCGCCAAGTTGGGCGTTGCCTTCTCTTGCAAATTCAACAGTGGTGCCCACGGACGGAATCGAATTATCTTCCACCCACGGCAGTTCACCGTCGATATCCTCGGCGAGATCTGAGCTATAGGGCTCCTTGCTATAGCTCACAATCTGCCATATCGTGAGTTATGGATAGGGACTTCCATAACTCATGACCTGGAACTGGCAACGGCCCGATTGGCCAAATTTCTCCTATAATACCAATGCCTTGGAGACTCTAGAGCAGCGATTCCTACGGCAGGCGGGCGAGTTCGTCGGGGCCTACAAGCACGTCGGCGCCGAAGACCGGGAGACCCTGAAGATCGACCTCATCAGCGAGGAGGCGGTCAAGACTTCGGAGATCGAGGGGGAGATACTGAACCGCGACAGCGTACAGTCCTCGCTGCGCGCCCAGTTCGGGCTCGGTGCGGAAGCCCCGAACGTCAAACCGGCAGAACGGGGCATCTCCAAGATGATGCTCGATCTGTACCGGAACTACGCCGACCCGTTATCCGACCAGACGATGTTCGAGTGGCAGAAGATGCTGCTGGCCGGAGACAAGGAGATCAAGGTAATCGGCGGCTACCGCACCCACGCCGATGCCATGCAGGTGGTCTCCGGCCCCATTCACAAGCGCACAGTCCATTTCGAGGCCCCGCCATCGGCGCGCGTGCCCGCGGAGATGAAACGCTTCGTCGCCTGGTTCAATGACAGCGCGCCCGGCGGCAGGAAAGCATTGCCCGCGCTGACGCGCGCCGCGGTCGCACATCTCTACTTCGTCTGCGTCCATCCATTCGAGGATGGCAACGGCCGCATCGGCCGTGCGCTCACCGAAAAAGCGCTGGCGCAAAATCTCGGCCAGCCGACGTTGATCGCGCTCGCCTACACGATCGAGCGCAAGCGCAAGGACTACTACGCCGAGCTGGAGCACAACAACAAAGAGCTGCACATCGACGATTGGATGACGTATTTCGCAAACACGGTCTTGCAAGCGCAGGACAACACGATCAAGCGCGTCGATTTCTATATCGCCAAGGCCAAATTCTACGAGAAATTCCGCCACCAGCTCAACGAGCGTCAGGCCAAAGTGGTTGCCCGCATGTTCCGCGAAGGCGTCGACGGGTTCAAGGGTGGCCTGTCCGCCGACAACTACATCAGTATCAGCAAGACGTCACGCGCGACCGCGACCCGAGACCTGCAAGACCTGGTCGAGAAGGGCGCGCTCACCAAAACGGGCGAGTTGC
>JASHYD010001024.1 GCA_030043175.1 Xanthobacteraceae bacterium
CCGATGAACGCGACGCTTGCCTTGATGTGGGTCGAACTCGCCTTGGCGGGTGGGCAGGTCGAAGGCTTCCAGCTGCGCGGGATCATCATGCAATCGATCACCGAAGCCGAGCGCGACGAGGCGTGGCGTCTGGTCACGCGCTGGCGCCCAACCGGTCGAAAATGATGTGCAGGGCCGCGTTTTCGCGTTTAGCTTGCGAATGTTTGTCACGCCAATTCTCGGCGCGCCCCGTGACAGAATTCCCCCCGGCGGCGGACAATTCCCTGCCGGACAATTCCCTGGCGGAAAATTCCCGGCCCCAATTGCAGGGAATTTGCCTCAAAGGCCCGGGGCAGTCGATGCCGGAAGCCTCAAAACCGCAACGCGCAATTCCCTGCCGGATTGGCTGCGGCGGGACTTCGAAACACACCTGCGTACGTTGCCGACCTCCTCCTATCGTGCTTAAATTCGACAAATTGAATTCAACCGAAAAAGCCGGGATCGACTGCCGCGGTGTGCATGGTCATGCCCGGCCGATGTCTCATATAGGGAGGGCTCATGGACCAATATATCCCGCCGGATGCCCGCATTCTCGATGCGGATGTCGATTTCAAGGCGCTGGCCGCGCAGGACCCGGTCTGGGTACCGCCGCCGCAGCGCACTCTGCGCGCGAGCCGACGCGAATTCATCAAGGGAGTGATCGCCTCCGGTACGGCGGTATCGGCGATATCCTACACGATGGGCGGCCGTGCCGCCCAGGCGCAGAACGCGGCCGCGCCCGAGCGCCTTATCGCGGTCAACGTCAACGGCCAAACGCGCCGGGTCGATGTTACGGCGAACGAGACGCTGGCAATGACGCTGCGCTACAAGCTCGGCCTCACCGGAACGAAGCTGAGTTGCGATCGCGGCGAGTGCGGCGCGTGCACGGTGCTGATCGATGATGTGCCACACCACTCCTGCTCGACGCTGACGCATTCGCTGCGCGGCCGCAAGGTGACGACGATCGAGGGGCTCGAAGGCCGCAACGGCGAACTGCATCCGGTGCAGAAGGCATTCGTCGAGGAGCTGGCGCCCCAGTGCGGCTTCTGTACGCCCGGCCAGATCATGTCGGCGGTCGGCCTTCTCAAGGTAAATCCCAAGCCGACGCGCGATGAGGCCCGCCTTGCGCTGTCCGGCAATCTGTGCCGCTGCGGCGCCTATGATCATTATCTCAATGCGGTGATGCGCGCCGCCCAGGAGGCGTAACATGGCCTACGACCTGATCGGCAAGAATTTCACACCGCCGGACATCTATGGCAAGGTCACCGGCAGGGCCAAATACGCCGAGGATTTTCGCGCCGACGGCATGGTGTTCTGCCGCCTGCTCACGAGCCCAATGCCCCACGCCAAGGTGAAGAAGATCGACACCTCCGCGGCGCTCAAGTTGAAAGGCGTGCTCGGCATCCTCACGGCCGACGATGTGCCGGCGTTTCCCCCGCCCAATAACCCGATCCTCACCAACGAGCCGCTGTATGTGGGCGAGCCGATTCTCGCGGTCGCCGCCGAGACGGAACAGCTCGCTCAGGATGCGATCGATCTCATCAAGATCGACTATGAGCCGCTGCCCTTCGTGGTCGATCCGCTCGACAGCCTGCATCCGGCGGGCCCGACCGCGCGGCTCGACGGCAACGTCGCCAATCCCAACGTCAAGTACCAGACCATCAAGTGGACTGCGCGCGACTTCGCGCTGGCCGGCGACGGCAACTTGCCCATGGGCAAGCCCGCCGCGGAATGGAGCTATGGCGACCTCGATGCCGGGTTCAAAGAAGCCAAGCTCGTGCTTGATGAGAGCTTCGTCATCGGTGCCCAGGGCCACCACTGCATGGAGCCCCGCTCCGCCATGGCATACTGGCAGAGTGGCAAGGTCTTCGTATTCGGCTCGAGCCAAAGCCAGACCGCGATGATCCCGGGCCTGGCCCGCTATTGCGGCGTCGAGCCCAAAGACCTCGTCTACGTCGCCGAATACTGCGGCGGCGGTTTCGGTTCCAAGGGCACGCCCTACCCGCAGATGTCGATCCCGGCGCACATGTCGCGCAAGATCGGCCGACCCGTCATGATGCGCGTGAGCCGGCATGAGGAATACGCGATCGGCCAGGGGCGTGCCGGCTTCCAGGGCCGCATCAAGGTGGGCTTCCGCGCTGACGGGCGCATCACCGCTATGGACGCCTATGTGGTGGCCGAGAACGGCGCCAATGTCGGCTTCTGGGATTTCGAGAACTTCGGTCACACGCTGTCGGTCGTCTATCAACCGCTGGCGATGCGTTGGCGGGGCGTTCCGGTGCTCACCAACACGCCGTTCCGCGGCCCGCAGCGCGGCCCCGGCGAAAACCAGACGGCACTTGCGATGGAGCCGATCCTCGACAAGGCGGCGCGCAAGCTCGACCTCGATCGCCTCGCCATCCGCATGACCAATGCGCCTGACAGCGGCGGCAAACACGGCGAAAAACGCGAGAGCTTTACCAGCGCGTTCCTCAAAGAGGCGCTGCAAAAGGGCGCCGCGCGCTTCAAATGGGAGGACAAGATCAAGCTTAGCGGCCAGCGCCGTGGCTCCAAGGTCATCGGCGTCGGGGTTGCCTCGGCATTCCATCAAGCTGGTTTCAACGGCTTCGACGGCCTGGTGCGGATCACGCCCGACGGCAAGGTCCACATCCACACCGGCGTCGGCAATCTCGGCACCTATTCCTATGCGGCGACCTCGCGCGTCGCCGCCGAGGTGCTGAAGTGCAATTGGGAGAATTGCATCATCGAGCGGGGCGACACCCGGCGCGGCCTGCCGTGGAATTCGCCGCAGGTCGGCAGCAACACCTCCTACACGCAATCGCGCACCAACTTCGTGGCGGCAATGGACGCTAAGGCGAAGCTCTTGCAGATCGCTGCCCAGGACCTCGGCGGCAGTCCCGATGATTACGACATCGGCGGCGAGAAGGTGTTTCTCAAGTCCGATCCGTCAAAGTCGCTCACCTATGCGGCTGCTGCCCAGCGTGCGATCGATCTCGGCGGCGTCTTCAGCGGCAAGGACGCGCCTGCGGACATCAATCCGATCACGCAGGCCGCGGTCGCAGGGCTTGCCGGCAGCGGGCTCATCGGCGTTGCCAAGGACAAGCTCGCCTTCGCGGCCATGCCACCCGCGCTGGCGGCCGGCTTCGTCATGATCGAGCTCGATGTC
The DNA here is from genome assembly GCA_030043175.1 of Xanthobacteraceae bacterium. Next base: position 3,185 of record JASHYD010001024.1, read on the forward strand.
GAGACCGGACAGCATAAAATTCTCGAATATCTCGGCGTCGCCGATTGCGGCACCGTGATCCACCCCATGGGGCTCGCCGGCCAGGTCAAGGGCGGTGCCGTGATGGGCTTCGGGATGGCCTCGACCGAACGCTACGTGCTCGATCCGCAAATCGGACTTCCGGCCAATACCTCCTTCCTGAGCCAAAAGCCGATGAGCTATCTCGACGTACCCTCCGAAATGCAATGGGACGCCGTCGATAAGGCCGATCCCAGCGCCCCGCTCGGGTC
>JASHYD010001025.1 GCA_030043175.1 Xanthobacteraceae bacterium
TCCTGCGCGTCGGGGAACAGCTCGGGATAATTCGCCTCAAGCTGCTGCCAGCCGCCCCCCGTCGGCGAACCTGACCGACCGATTCCCGCATTTGCATCAAAACCGGCCGAAAGCTCGCCGGCCGCCATCATGTCCGCTAGCGAGCGGCCTTCTGGTGCGTGAACCACATTGGCAGGAAGCTCGAGCTCCTTCACGTGTTCCTCGTCATCGACGACCCAGGTGACCTTGGAGGAGTCAAGTCCATATTCATCGATCAGTATCGCGCGCGTCCATACGCCCGTTGTCACCGAATAGGCGCGCACACCCACTTTTCTTCCTTCCAGGTCCTTGGGGTGTCTGATGGCTGCATCGGGACGAACCAGCAGCCCGCCGTGGTGAAAGCGGCGAGTAACGAAAATCGGCAGTGCGATGAAAGGGGCGCCGTAAGCGCGGGCAATCATGTAGGTGGTGGGCGCGATCTCACAGACGTCAAATTCGACGTCACGGACCATTCGGCGGTACGCCGCTATTTGGGGAATCACCCGAATGAAATTCGCAGCGACGCCTTCAATACGAACTTCGCCGTTCAGCAGAGCCGCCGTATGAGGATAGCTCGCAATTGCGATGTCCAATTTGATGGGCTCAGTCAAGGATCTTCCCTCATACTCCGGCGAGCCCGTGGGTGAAACGCCCCTCCTGCCCCGCAAGCGGGGGCGTCGGGCGGCGTAAATCAGAATCGGCTCTTTCACCAGCGCCCCGCACTATTCCTCAGACGGCGGCGACTTGCAAATCGGCGGCTCGCGCGCGGGTTTATAGGTTTCCCGCAAGACCTCCGCTCGCGGCAGAAAATGCGGGCGCCTCTCATCGGGGGCGGCCGCCCAGACCGTGCGGGGTAGATTACAGGCCGAAGATGGCTGGCGAAAACGTGTTGCAACGGCAGCCAACAGCGATGTGACAGCGCGAATAGAAGCTAGCGCTATCCTCATTAGGAACGGCATCTGACGCCGGCGACGATCGCGCATTCCACCTCTGCCAAGCCACACCGGTCGGGAACTTTCGCCTCAAGGAGAGATTGACGTGATACCGCGTCGCAACTGCGGCAGCAGATTTGCGACAAAAATCCGCATCGCGGGTCGGCCCATCCCTGGATCGGAGCAGCTAGTGGAACAAATGCCCAATCAGCCACCACTTCCTGCAAACCATCCACAAGCCGATGGCCGGAACGCTGCGAAGCGCGATTTGCCAGGCCCAGCGACGGTCGCTTTTGCTGCGCGGGTCCGACGCGAAAAGGATCCAAGCTCATGGGTGGCAGCCGCACGCGATTCCCACGTGGTGACGGCCCTTGCCGACATCATGGATCGATCGCTGCATGCGGCGGCCGCACGGTTCACGGTCGGGCTGTCGCCGGCAGCGCTCGCGCACGCCCACCTGGACTGGCTGACGCATCTCGCCTTTGCGCCCGGCAAGCGCCTCCGGCTCATTGACAAAGCCCTCAGAAAAACGGTCCGCCTCGCCAACTATACTTGGCAATGTGCTCTGCATGACAACAAGGAAGGGCCTCCGCGGCGCTGCATCGAACCGTTGCCGCAGGACCGGCGTTTCCACGGCAACGCATGGCAGAACTGGCCATACAACTTCATCTACCAAGCGTTCCTGCTCAATCAGCAGTGGTGGTACAATGCGACGACGGGCTTCCGTGGCGTCACGAAAAAGCATGAGGAGATGGTCGAGTTCGTGTCCCGCCAGGTCCTTGACATGCTTGCGCCGTCGAATTTCCTCCTCACCAATCCCGAGGTGATGCAGCACACCATCAGGAGTGGCGGCATGAACCTCGTCAATGGCTGGCGGAACCTTATCGAGGACTGGGACCGGACGATCAGCGGCAAAAAGCCGGTTGGCGCCGAGGGGTTCACCGTTGGGCAAAACGTGGCGGTTACGCCCGGCAAGGTGATCTATCGCAACCGATTGATCGAACTCATCCAGTATGCGCCGACGATAAGAGCCGTTCGTCCCGAGCCCGTGCTTATCGTCCCGGCCTGGATCATGAAATACTACATCCTTGATCTTTCGCCGCATAATTCGCTGGTCAGATATCTCATCGCCCAGGGGTTCACTGTCTTCATGATCTCCTGGAAGAATCCAGGCCCTCAAGACCGCGATCTCGATCTCGATGACTATCGAAGCCTCGGTGTCATGGCGGCACTCGATGCGGTCAATGCGATCGCGCCGCGCCAGAAGATCCATGCGGTCGGCTATTGTCTCGGCGGGACGCTGCTTGCGATCGTCGCCGCAGCGATTGCCCGCAATGGGGACGAGCGCCTCAAGTCGATGACACTGTTGGCAGCGCAGACCGATTTCACTGATGCCGGTGAGTTGATGCTGTTCATCAACGAAAGCCAGCTGACGTTCCTCGAAGATATGATGTGGGAACAGGGCTTTCTCGACGCGACGCAGATGGCGGGCGCCTTTCAGTTGCTGCGTTCCAACGACCTCGTGTGGTCGCGGGCGGTCCGCGAATACCTCATGGGTGAGCGACCGCCGATGACCGACCTGATGGCCTGGAATGCGGACGTGACACGCATGCCGTATCGCATGCATGCCAACTATCTGCGGCATCTCTTCCTCGACAATGACCTCGCAGAGGGCCGTCTCAGCGTCGATGGGAGACCGATTGCGCTCACCGATATTCGCATCCCGATCTTCGCGGTTGGCACCATGCGTGACCACGTCGCGCCATGGCAGTCGACCTACAAGATCCACTTGGAGGTCGAGACCGACGTCACCTATCTGCTCACCAGCGGCGGCCATAATGTTGGAATCGTCTCCGAGCCGGGTCACGAGGGACGCAGTTTCCAGGTCAGGACCAAGCGGCCGACGGATCACTATCTAGATCCGGAGACCTACCTTATCGAGGCGCCCCGCAAGAGCGGATCATGGTGGCCGGAATGGGTCGGATGGCTCGGCGGGCACTCCGGCGTTGCAACTGAGCCGCCCCCCATGGGCGCGGTTCCTGCCGGCTATGCCCCGCTCTGCAACGCACCGGGAACCTATGTTTTGCAGGCGTGACCTCTCTGAGGGCTAGGCGGTGGAGGACAGTCGCGCGTGCCTCTACGGCTCGCAGCTTCGAGCCGTAGATCGAACCTGCTGCAGACTTGTCTACTGCCGGCCTTCCAGGGCCCGGAGTTGGCAAGCGCCCCGGGGTCTTGAACCTGTCGGCAACCAGGGCCACAGTCACCGGCATTCTCATGTCGCTGCGAGAGCGCCACACAGTCCGCTGCGTAGCCACGATACTCATCCGCTTTGGTCATCGACCTCATTCCCCCGCGAGCAACAGACCCCTGACGCGCTCAGCGCCTTGCAAAAATCCGGTATCGAAAAGTGGTGGCCGATCATCAAGGCGGCAAGCATCAAAGCTGAGTAGGCTTCCGTGGTGAAGTTTCCCGTGTAGAGTCCGTCTCTAACGGCAAGGCCCGTCCACCTTCGGCCGATTAGTTGGCGGATCCCACGCCTCCCAAGCCTCCCATGGGCGCCATGGGGGCAACGGATTAGTAGCTGCGCACCCACGGAGCCAACGAGGACAGAAAGACGCAATGTACCCTGGTGATCACGCAATCGCACGGGCTGAGCAACCGGCCGTGATCATGTCCCAAACGGGCGAGTCGCTGACTTATGGCGAGCTTGAGGCGCGAACCAACCGGCTCTCCCATTTGCCGCGCGCACGCGGCCTCCGTCGTCTCGATCATTATGCGATCTTTATGGAGAACAACGCCCGTTATATCGAATGCTGCGGCGCTGGCGAACGCACGGGCCTCTATTACACATGCGTAAACTCGCATCTCACGGCAGACGAACTCGTCTATATCCTCGACAACAGTGAGTCCAAGCTGCTCATAACGTCCGTGCCTGGTGGTTTAACTATTTGGCTACTTGATGACTCCGGCCACTATGAGTCTTGCGTGTTCAGCATCTGTGCAATCGTTTTTATCATTTTCGACTGGCATAGACATAAAAGCAAAGAAGGAGGGATGTATGAACGACACGAAGATGAATAGCGGGCTAAGATAGGGAGTAAGTAGCTATGGCTAGCTGGAAGCAAGTAACCGATCATGATGGTTCACCCATACAACTCAACATGGACAATGTAGCATATATGAAGCGAGCGAAGGAAGATCAGGTAACTACACTCTACTTCGTAAACGAATTATATGTGACCGTGAGGGACACCCCCGAGGAAATCCTAATGAAGCAACCACTGCGTTCTTTCGTATAAGGCAGTTAGTCGAGCAGTCATCGATTGCGACGACAGAGGCGAAGCCTCTTTGCACGGTCGGAAAACCGTAGTTGCGCATGCCTCTAATCAAGTCGTATCGATCACAATTTCTTTAAATAAGCTGTGATATTGACCTGCAAGGGAGAAGTTGGCGAGACGTTGACATTCCAAACGTGAGGAACTGGATTCCATTTGCTGGAGCGAGGTGGCGACTCTAGGCGAATATCAGAAGGAGTTCCATCGATCGTGTGCCGAGAAGCTGTAATGGGCCTGAAAGGTGATGTCTACCTACGACGACAAGATAAATAGGCCCACCGAAGCACGCAAAAAGCTGGAGTTCCGCAACGATTAAGGGACGGCTGAAAAAGAACTTATCTCCAGGAAGCCATACCGGATAGAGTTCGATATTATGGAGGAAGTGTTTACGTTCGTGTTCTTTTCTAAACATGCCTCCTCCGCCAACGCAATCACTCAAATTTGAATTGATGCCGGCGATCAATGGTAGCAGAACAGGTTCGAACTGAGTGGACCCAAGCACGGCAACGGCATATGAATGTGCTATCTTAGCTAACATTCCGCAAAACGCGTCAATCTGAATAACATGTTCAAATTGAACACCGTGCCCCTGGCGGCTGATCCTGTCTTGTATATCTTCATATACATCACGAATTTTTAATCGCAGTTGAGAATGGCGTTTTCCTAGTCGCCCTCCCGCAATAATATTTGGATGAGAGACAAACTCAATCATAACAAGCTTAAACGAGTGATCTTCAATCGCGAGAACACGTTCTTCCAACCCGTCATCTGTCATAACCCTAGCGGTGAACGTGGTCGGTCGAGTAGACTTATTTCGCGTCCTCGTACCGAGGTGAACGCGCGCTTCGCCAAGAATTAAACGCTGGCAAGTCTGCTCAAATTGTTTTGTTATGTCAGCACAAGCTACGCAGCTCGAAGCTGGCAATCTCATATAGCCATTTAGACCAAATGGTATTATATGTTCCGATGTGAGTTTAGCTTGAATAGCTGATAGTCCGCAATAAATACAACGATGGACTGGTGGGAATTTCTTGTTGATAACAGTTGCAGTCCATGCCATGGTTCGCAACACGCAATGGCAGGTGAATAAAAGACGCTTCCCGAGTTTCTTCCCCGATAGGATCGTTTGCCTCATGCTTGGTGGGGCTTGATACGCCCCTAATATGGCACCTATTTAGACACCACTCAAGAACAGCCTTTCACAATGGCAAGTGCGTAAAGAAATAGCGGCGCCAAGTCCTCTCCCCGATTACCTGGACGCCGCCAAGATGTAGTATTCGTTAAGAAGCGCAATAGTTATGCGTATAAATCGTTAATGCTCATTGTCAAGCCTCCGATACGATGCAGAACGTAATCTATACTACCTTCTACCTAGAGAGGGAAGTAGCTATGACTAATCGCCCTAGTCTGACCCGCAAGAGCAATGTGCAAGCTGGGCCTGTACCTCCAAGAGAAATAGACAAGGAGATGTGTGAAGCCTTCGGTATTATTCCGCACAAGGAAAACTACTACTATGACTGGATTGATACGATTGGGCTAGCTCTGGCTCGCGGGAAAAGCTTCGAGCAAATAATAGAAGAATGCAACGACAACAGTAGGCAGTATCCTGATAGCAGTCCATATTATGAGATTAAGATAGGAATAGTCGAATATCTCCGTGAGCATTATACCTCTGAGACCGAGCAGGGATAGGTGCTTATCTTCGGACTGGCTAGAAGTCTGGGTAACAGCAAAGAAGGAATAAGAGCCTAGAAGACGGAAGCGGGGGATAACCAGCTATGGGAGATGTCAAATAGGGGGAGGACCACCCATGAAGGTCTTCATCGGTTGGTCAGGCGAACAGAGCAGAGAGATCGGTGAGGCATTTCGGAATTGGCTCCCTGCCGTACTACAAGCAGTAAAGCCCTATTTCAGTCCTGACGACATAGCTACAGGAGCGCGCTGGGAGAGTGAGATCTCAAGAGAACTCGGCGAAACTAAAATAGGCTTGCTAATCTTAACCCCAGATAGTCTCACCTCACCTTGGCTTTTGTTTGAAGCTGGAGCATTGGCTAAGTCGATGGAAAAAGCTAGGGTCTGCCATGTTTTATTTGGTGTAGAACCAACGGATATTAAATGACCGCTTGTCTTCCTTCAGGGAGCCAAATTCGACGAAACTGAAGTCAAACGCGTGATGAAGATGATGAACAGCGAGTTGGACGAGCGTGGTTTGGACGCAACTGTTTTTGATAATGTTTTTGCGACGTGGTGGCCGAGGCTTGAGTCAGATGTGACTAAGATACTCCAAAGGCCGACAACAGTCAAAAGTAACAAAGCGGTCGGAGCGCGACATTCTTGAAGAACTCCTTTTATTAACTCGACGAACTGCCGAGGCTTCCTTCAGCAAACCTGAAGTAAGTTTAGTGGAGTCGATAGTTGAGTTATCAAAGAGATTTGTTCGTTTGGAAGACAAACTAGCTTTGTCGCTTGACGGCGTTAATTCAAGTCGTGTGATGTCAATCGAGGAACACCTTGACAAACTGAGGATGATAATATTGCATATGGTGAATGAATTCGCCCCCCAACCAATAAACCAAGAGCACAAAGTACTACTATTAACGGAACTTCGTGGACTTGGGACGCCGGTCAAGCTACGGTAATTCGCGGAACCATTGCCACTGAGCAACCGGTCAAAGAGTAGAGGGAGATACAGGAATCGCGATAGGAATTGTGTGAAAATTTCTAGATATTTTTTGCATGTAATTCGTTGTGCGGAACGCACCCCCCTTACCCCTTTGGAGGGGCCCACAACGTATAGCTAATGCTACATTTCTGAACAAAATAATAGCCCGGATGATTAATCCAGGCCTATTACTTTATAGTAGCCGACCAATAGTAGTTGGATCAACATTATAGATCTTAGCGATGTCGGCCAATGTCTCTCCATTATCTCTACGCTTGATAGCTTCTAGTTTCTGGTGATGAGTTAGTTTAGGCTTACGTCCAAACTTAATCCCATTGGCTTTAGCTTTAGTTCTTCCTTCGCTAGTTCGAGACTTAATCAAACGACGTTCAAACTCCGCCAATGCGCCTAGGATATCGAATAAGAGTTTGCCGTATGGATTAGTCGTATCGAGGCTAGGAGTATCTAAGACCTTAAAGTTTGCATTAGCTGTCTGGATAGCCTTTAGGATGTTCTGTAGATCATGGGTTGATCTAGCCAATCGATCTAGCTTTGTGATCAAGACGCAATCGCCAGTCTTCAGAGACTTAATAAGCTTGGCTAGCTGCGGTCTGTCCGATCTAGCTCCGCTCTCTTTCTCTGAGAACAGCTTGCTAGCTCCGGCGCTGCGCAGCCGGTCTATCTGTGCGTCCAGGGTCTGTCCATCTGTTGAGACACGAGCATATCCGTATGTGGTCATTCATTGCCCCCTGCGTGAAAGTGCCATTCATCTGCCCATTTCCTGTACCTGTCTCCCCAGTTCCTGTAATACCCGGCTTGACGCGGGTACTTTTCTGCGAAGCGGTCAAAGGCCGCCGCGCGCTGTAGGCAAAAGTCTCGCTTTGCGCGGAGCGTCCTGGTTGCGCTCATCTTTCCCCTCCATTTTGCAGCTAACATTTGCAGCTTAATTCGCCAACGATATCAACGCAAGTAAAATGCTGCATAACTTACGAGTTTTGCAGGTACGTTCTTGGGTTGTTCCGGTGGGCCTTTAGGAAGCTTACAGAGACGGTTCGAGCCTGGGCGGTAGCCGAGGCTCGGTCGCTACCGATCGAACACACTACGGGGCTTCCTAGGCGGTCGATATCGGCCAGGAGAAGCTAGGCCAGGACGCCAGGGACTGGGGCAAAGAAAAACCCCGGCACAAGGCAGTGCTCCAATTGGTGCATGCGAACATGTAATTACGTAAGCAGTCGCCGGCATGACGGCCCGAGCAGCCAAGCGACGTCTGGTGCAGGTCCATCAAGAATCGCACCGTCGGCAAGCGCCGTGAGGACGGAAGGCAGTCGCCGGATATCGCTGCCGGGCCGAAACGAGCGGCTGCGGCGACGCCTCGCCAGGTTGAGCTGCGGCGTCCGGCCGCCGCTCGCAGAGCTAGCGCTCGCAAGCTGTGCTCTCCTTCCGGCTCATAGAGCACCCACCAATCCCAACTTCCCGAACACCAGGTCGGACATTTCACGGCCATTGCCACATCGCGGGCAACTGCACGATGGTCGCGTTGCGAATGCGAATTGCACGTGCCCCTATGATTGGGGCGGATATTGCAAGCATATTGTCGCCGTTCTGGTGAAATTCGCGGACGAGAAGACGCGCGTTATCGAACACAAGCCCATTTTGCTTTTGTAGGTTCGATCAGACGCGATTGATCGAGCTGCTGGAGAAGCGGGCGAGAGCGATCCGGCCCTCGTGGCTTGGATCGAGGCTGAGCTGGCAACACGATTCCCGCGCCGCACAGCCCGACGGCCGGTCGGAGATGCACCCCAGTAGACCCCGCACCTATATGTGACCAGGCCCGCGCGCTGCTTGCTGCGCGCAATCGGCGGGGACGCCGCTGGGACGGCTATCAGTCGTCCGGCAACATTGAGGAGCGCCATTTGCGATCCTCCGAACGAGCCGGCGATCATCGCGCTCTACGAAATCGTCTAACATACGGTTCTTTCCAGTGTCGAAGGCCACCGTTAGCTTCTTGCCATCGACAGAAGCAACTGTCCCGGACGTGGCTTTACTCAGCTTTAATGTTAGCTGCCTGGATCACCTTGGCCCATTTATTCGCTTCATCAACAATAAGCCGCCCGAACGCATCGGGCGATAATGAAAGCGGGGCGTCGCCGAGCGTAACGATCGACTGCATCATGCGAGGATCGGCGAGCGTAAGACCGATTTGCCGGTTCAGCTCGTCGATGATAGCGCTAGGTGTGCCGCGCGGCGCCGCGATCCCAACAAAAATGCTCGCCTCGTAGCTCGGCACGAATTCCGCCAACGCTGGAGTCTCCGGCAATGCCGCTAACCGCACGATCCCGGTGACAGCCAATGCTCGGAGGCGGCCCGCCCGGATGTACTCTAATGTCGCCGCCGGGGTGCCGAAATAAACCTCGATCTGGCCCGCAAGCAGGTCAATGACCGCGGGGCCGCCACCACGATAGGGCACGTGCAGCATCTCGATGCCAGTCAGGCTTCTGAACAGTTCCCAGAACATATGTGGAGCGCTACCGACACCAGCCGAACCGACGGTCGCCTTGCGGGGATTGGCCTTGGCATAGGCAATCAGCTCGGGGACGGATTTCGGCGAAAATGATGGATTGACGACCAGTACGCCGGCGCTGCGTGAGATGGTCGCGACCGGGGCGACATCGTAAGCGAAATTATATTTGAGATTGTGATAGAGCGTCGCATTCCAGGCGTCCGCCGACGTGGTCAGGAGGAGCGAGTAGCCGTCTGGCGTCGCCCTCACGACGGATTCTGCGGCAATATTGCCGCCTGCGCCCGGCCGATTCTCAACGATGAACGGTTGGCCGAACCGCTGCGAGAGCGATTGCCCGATTAGACGCGCGTAGGTGTCGTTTATGCCGCCTGGCGGAAAGCCAGAGACGATGCGCACCGGTCGCACTGGATAGGTTTGCGCTGGCGCGACACGAGAGAAGGCCGGCGCGGCAAAGGCCCCGCCCAATTGCAGAAACCGGCGACGGACGAGTTTCAAGTCGATCCTCCCATTCTGTGTACCGAACAGTAGTGCGCCGCACGCGCCGCGAGATCGGCTTCGACCAAAGGCGAGGACTAGGCGTTCACGGGGGACCGCCCCAATCCCGCAGCAGGCGGTGCGCCTCCTTTAGTTCCGGCACCTCCTCACCTGCATCCACGCTGACGATCGCCTCCAGAAGGAGGGACGATGCGATTTCAATCCGTCCCTGGGAGTATTGCAGCTTGGCCAGGGAGATGGCGCATCGCAACTCCAACATTGCTGCGCCCTGCTGGCGCGCAAGCGCTATTGATTCATTAAAGCTAGCCTCCGCAGCCATGACATCACGGTCTCGACGCAAAATACACTCGCCCTCCAACCGATG
>JASHYD010001026.1 GCA_030043175.1 Xanthobacteraceae bacterium
CGAGAAGCCGAACGCGGTCGCGCCGGCGGACCCCATACGCGACTTCATGCGGGACACTATCATTGATTTAAAAACCCGGTCGGCCCAGTCGTCGATTTCAGCGAGATCGATGCCCATGATGACGAGCACAGCCGCTGCGAGCCCTAGGCAGAGGTCGAGGAGCAATCTGGCCCGGGGCCGCCCGTCCGCGGGGAAAGCTTCTCAGCGGCGCCGTAAGGCATCTCGGTGCGATCGCAAATCAGCGATCCTGGCAGCAGCGCGTTCAGCCGGGGTATCTTCACCGTTGGCCTTTCCGCTCGACATTCCCTCGCCGGCGCGCCAAGCTTCCGGAAGCGTTTCACGCGAGAGGGAGGTACCCATGACGATCACCCGCAGGCTTGCGCTGTTGGGGCCCGCGACCGTCGCTATCGGCACGGCCGCATTTTCGTCCACGCCAGCAAGTGCGGCGATGAAGACCGAATCCATCGACTACAGCCACGGCGACACCAGGCTCAAAGCCTATGTGGCCTACGACGACAGCGTAACCGGCAAGCGCCCAGCCATCTTCATGGTGCATGCGCGCAACGGCCTGACTGATTTCGCCAAGCAGCAGGCGGAGGAATGGTCGAAACTCGGCTATTACGTCTTCGCCACCGACATGTTCGGCATGCTGCCGAAAAATCTCGAGGAGATCACTGCGCAGACCGATATGTTCCGCAAGGATCGCGCGTTCATGAAGGCGCGCGCCCAAGCCGGCTTCGATACCCTTGCCAAGCAATCGCTGGTCGATGTCTCACGCGTCGCTCTGATTGGTTATTGCTTTGGCGGTACGGTAGGCATCGAGTTCGGGTCGACCGGCGCACCTCTCGCTGCCAATATCGCGATCCATGGCTCGTTCGGCGGTCACGCCTCCGGCTGGGCGAAGAATGCCAAGGGCATGTTTCTCATCTTGCACGGCGCCGAGGACCCGAACTATCCAGTCGAGTTCGGCCACGTGATCGAGGAGCTGAAAGCTGCGAAGACGCCGTTCGAAGTCGAGCTTTACAGCGGCACGGCGCACGGTTTCTCACAACCGAAAAACAAGGCGGAAGAGCGGGCCATCACTCTGGCCAAAGCGACTACCGCGCGCACGCTCAAAGAGCTGTTCGGGGTCTGAACGCCAGAGTCCTTCCACGCGCGCCGGTGTGATTGACGACATACCTCCTCAGTAACGCAATCACACCGGTGATATGGGCACCGCCCCCCGCCGCAGCTCACCTGACGGCTCTCCTCCCGAATTTGATCAGGTCGCCGCGCGTTGGCGGGGTGTCGAACCGCACATGCTGCGCTTTAGGATACACTTCTTGCTTTGATGGCCCGCGGGTTCTATCAGCGAGCTCGTGCCCTGTCAGAACGGAGGTTTCGTCGAAACAGTGGACGGCCTTAGCGCGGGGCGTCGGTCCGGGTTTCGACACAGTCGACAGCGATGTGAGCCTAGCGGCCGTTCTGCAACACTGCGCAATATTTGATTGCAGCAGCGGGGTGACAAGCCCGGGTGAAGAAGTCTCGCCGCCGCTATTTCGGCAAGGCGATCGAGGCTTTGCCGTCCTGTGGCCCGGTCACGCCATCAAGAGGCCGCGCGGGTCGCGCGCCAGACAGCCTTGCAGGGAGAAGACGTGGCAGATACGGTGCGTGCAAGGGGCCATGCTCACAGGCCAAGGAACAGAAACCCTTGCGCACGGAAAGACGGGCCCAGCCAGCGCTCGAGCGGTTCTCAGAAAATACACGGTAGTCCCGGAGCGCGGAAGCGGATAGGCCGTAAGCCGCTGGCCGCGTCGATGGAGCGCCATGGGCGAATTTGAACGCGCCCCGACATTCGGCCAGCCACGTGAGGCTCTGCTGCACTCGTCCTATTCGGCTTTGATATTGGCTGACTTGATGATCGGCCACCATTTCTCGATCTCGGCCTTGTGCAACGCCGCAAGTCCCTCAGGTCGCTGCTGCTCAGGCGAAGCTATATCTAGTCCGAGCTGGGCGAATCGGGTGCGTATGGCCGGCTCGTTGAGCGCGCGCACCATGGCGTCGTTTAGTTTGGCGACAACGTCCTTCGGAGTGCCTTTCGGTGCAAAAAATCCAAACCATCCGGAGGCGTAGAGCCCTGGCACGCCGCTCTCATCCGAGGATGGAATTTCAGGCACAGCCAGGGAGCGACGCGGCGACAGGTTTGCAATTGACTTGATTGTTCCAGCTTGCAAGTTCGGCAACACGACGGCGGCTTGCGAGACCATCAGGTCAACCTGCTCGGCCAGCAGATCTGTCATTGCGGGTCCAGCACCTCGGTAGGGAATAAGTTGAAGACTTGTACCGGTCAGCTGCTGCAGCAATTGGCCCGTCAGCTGTGCCGAGGCGAGTTGGTTGACAAGCGTCGCCTTGCCGGGATTCGCCTTCATCCAAGTCACGAGGCTTCTTAAATCATTCGCTGGCAAACTTTTTTTGCCGACCATTAGTTGCGGATTGATGGACAGCAGTCCAATCGGCTCGAAATCCCGCTGCAAGTCGTAGTTCAGTGAATAGATCACGCTGCCCACGTGCGTGTCCCACTGTCCTATGTCAATCGTGTACCCGTCCGGTACGCCGCGCGCCACACGGCCGACGCCGATGCTTCCTCCTGCGCCGCCAACGTTTTCAATAATGACGGGCTGGCCCAGCAGGGGCCGCATACGCTCGGCCATGATCCGCGCGACCACATCTGTTGATCCGCCCGGCGGGAACGGGACGATCAGCGTAATTTGTCGCGATGGCCAAGTCTGCGCTCGCGCGATGCCCGCGAAAGCGAGCAGCGCAATGACACAAGTCAGCGTTCTCATTTGCAATTTCTTTCTCCGGTGGGGGCGCAGAACTACGCCGGGCGGGCGTCCTCATTTACTGGAAACTGTGATGGTCCCTTTCTCGCCGTCAATCGCCATTGCCGTATCTAACGCAGCCGAGCGGTTGCGGAGGTTCTGGAGAAGCTGGCTCGCGTTTGCACCCTGCATGAGAGCCGGCTGGAACAGCTTCGAATCATAGGGTCCGGTGTGCCCTTCCGGCTGTCC
>JASHYD010001027.1 GCA_030043175.1 Xanthobacteraceae bacterium
CGCTCAGCGACCGGTCCAGCTTTGCCACATGCCGAGCTCAAAGACAGCGAGATTGGCTGCCTTCAATAAGCCGCTTGCGGTGATCATAACGTCGGTCGAAGTGACCTGGCTGCGCGCGGCGAGCGGCGGGAAAGTGCCGCCAGCTTCCACCTGCGCCGAATAGCTGCGGCACACCGCCGCCATCAGCGCCTGGATGGCGTCGGCGGTCAACGCATCGGTGCGGCCTTCGGCGAGCGCGCGGTCGACCTCGGCCGCAAGTTTCTCGGCCGCTTCCGAGACATTCTCGATAATGCCGGATGCCGACTTCGTAGGCGACGGTTTGGCGGCCTTTTTGGCGTTGGTGCGCTTCGTGGGCTCCGGGGCAAGCTTGACGAGGGGCTTTGTCGCAACCTTGGCCACCGCGATCTTACGCGCGGACATAAACCTCGTCTCCCTTCTCGATCACTTCGTACTTGCGCAATTTGAGCCTGCGGTCAGAGACGCATTCGCCCGTTTTGATGTCATACTCATAGCCATGCCAGGGGCACACGAAGTGGAGCTCCGTGTCGGAGAAATAGAGGCCCTTCGACGTCTTATCGGGCATAATGCGCTCTTCTACCTTCGCGATCGTCAACCCCTCGCAGGCCGGTCCGCCCTGATGCAGGCAATAGTTGCTGTAAGCATAAAAAGCGCCGTTTTCCCGGAACACACCGATTTCGTGGTCGCCGAGGAAGACGATGCGGCGATCGCCATCCTTGAATTCGGAAATCTTGCCGACAAGTTTTTCAGCCATTCGAAATATTCCCTCCCTCTCGGCCTTGGCGGCCGGTTAAAGTCCTGCCGCACCGGTGCTGCGAGGTAGCGCACGCGGATATGCGTTTATAGTACAGTCGGCGCGGCGATTGCCAATAGCCTGCACAGGTTGCCAACCCGGTGCTCGCCGAGCAGCGATCGGTGCCCGAAAAGCAGGACCGCGATAGTGGGCAAATCAGCAACGCCGCAGGCAATCGCCTAGACTTGCCAACGGCATGCCAAACCGGTTTGTTGCCGCCGGCAAGGAGAGGAACAACCATGGCGAGCTACAAGCTGGTGACATATGCGGCCGACGACGGTCCGCGTGCGGGACTGGTAATCGGCGATGAAGTCTGCGATGCCGCGAAGCTGACCGGCCAGGCAGGCGATCACAGCATGTTGGGTATCTTGCAAAACTGGGCGGCGGCGCAAGAGCGCTTTGACAAGGCCGCCGCTGCGCCGTCCGCGGGCCAGCCGCTCGCGAGTGCCAAGCTGCTGGCGCCCATCTTGTGGCCGTCGGCGATCTATTGCGCGGGCGCGAACTACGCCGACCATGCCGCCGAGATGGCTCGCGCGAGCGGGCGCGCCCCCGAACCCGACCCGCATACGCTCGGACTAAAGCCCTGGCACTTCCTCAAGGCCGGGCGCAGTACCCTGGCGGCACACGGCGATTCGGTGCAGATCACGGGTGTTTCCAAGACCATGGATTGGGAGATCGAACTCGCCGCCGTGATCGGGCGTGCGGCCAAGGATGTGCCGCTCGCCGCAGCGCTCGAATATGTGGCGGGCTACGCGATCGCGAACGATCTCTCGGCACGCGATATGGGACGCCGCGCCAACGTACCCGACACCGCGCCGTTCAAGTTCGATTGGGTTGCGCACAAGAATTTCGACGGATCGTGCCCGCTCGGGCCATGGATCGTGCCGAGCCGGGACATTCCGAATCCACAGCAGCTTGGCCTCAAGCTGTGGGTCAATGACGTCATCAAGCAGGAGTCCCACACAAGCTGCATGATCTTCACCCTCGCCGAGCAGATTGCGCACCTGTCCTCGCGCATCACCCTGCAGCCTGGCGACGTGATTCTGACCGGAACGCCGGCCGGCGTCGGCGCCGCACGGGGGGAGTTCCTCAAGCCGGGCGACGTGGTCCGGCTGTGGATCGAGGACATCGGCACGCTCACGAACCGCATGGCGTGATTGCGCCAAACAAATAACAGTCATTCCACAGCGTCGGGCTCGCGCACCTGAAGTCCGCGCCGCAGAAACCCTATACTACCTTGCCTAGCCGGGGATGGAGGAACGCCACCATGAAGCCCAAACGCCGTCGCGCCGCTGCCGCGCTTACCGCATTCGGCATCCTCGCGCTATGGGCGCAGGCTTGTCCGGCGCAAGGTCCGGCTCCAAACCAGGTTGGGCAGCCGGTCGCGGCGGAGCGTAATCCGCGCCCGCTCGCCACCCTGTCGCGACCCACCGGGCGATTCGGCCGCACACTGGGCTTACCCGAGGACGGCAAGGAACTCTATGTCCCGGACGAGGACTACATCCGTTTTCCGCTGCCGCCCGGCGCCGAAGCTTACGCGGATGTCGATGCCCTCAAAATCAAGTCCCTGATGGGTGAGATCACCGCCATCTCCCGCAAAAGCCGCGACGACGGCAACCAGTATTGGGGACGCATTCCGGGCACACAGTATGATCGAATGACCCAGGACTGGGTGATGGCCCGGTTCAAGACACTCGGCCTCGCGGACGTGCGGCGCCAGGAGATCGCCATCAAGCCGCTGTGGTACCCAACCGCATGGACGGCGGAATTCACGACCGACGGCCGAACCACGGCGCTCAAAAGCGTTTTCCCAATCACCCAATCGCCTGCCACGACGGGGGACGGCATCGTGGCCCCGGTAGCCTGGGTGGGCCTCGGCACCGCGGCCGACTTTAAGGGCCGCGACGTGCAGGGCAAGACCGTGCTGATCTACTCCATGCCGACGCCAGGCGGGCGAGACCACTCGGCCGACTGGAGCGGCGCGGTGCGGCGGGCGAACGATGAAGGCGCCGCCATCATTCTGGTCGAGATGGGATTCCCGGGCAATGCGCAGTCAGAGCCGGAGGGGGCCGTTGGCGCCGCGGCCCCAACCGTCACCATTGCGCCCGATGAAGCCAACCTGATCCGCGATCAGCTCGAGGAGGGTCGGGTAGTTTCGTTTCATCTGCGGCTCGCGACCGAGCAGCGCAGCGGCCTCACAACAGGCAACGTCTGGGGCGTCCTGCCTGGGGTGAGCGACGAACAGATCCTGATCATGGCGCACACCGACGCCTTCTTCGAGGGCGCCATGGATAACGCCTCCGGGCTCGCCATGATGCTTGATATCGCCCGCCACTACGCGGCCGTGCCGCAGGCCCGGCGGCGGCGCACTCTGGTGTTTCTGACAACGCCTGATCACCATCACGGCTCGGAGGGCATCCGCTGGGTGCGCGACAACTACGATTGGAGCAAGGTGGCGCTGATCGTCAACGCTGAACATCCCTCGCAGACACTGCTGTACAGCCTCGACGCCGGCATCATGACGGCGAACGAAGTCAGCGCACGACGGTGGTTTGTGGGGGGCAGCGACGCGGTGCGGGCGCTCGTGCGCCGGACATTTCTTGAGTTCGGTGTTGCCACCTACCGCAAGTCCGAGCTCAGTCCCGGCGGCGAGCTGTCGCAAATCTACATGAAGGCACCGAGCTTCCACATCATCGATCATGTCATCTACCATACGACGCTTGACACCGCCGACCTGGTGCCGGCGTGGGGCATTGAGGCCGCAACCCGGGCTTTTCTCAAGATCATCGACAACGTCAACACGATGACCAAAGAGGAGATCGCCGCCGCGCCAAAGGATCTCACTGATCCGACCCGTCCGGTCAGGTGAAGCGGCCTGACTTCCTCAGAGCAGCCACGTCGTCACCCTTGAAAAGGCGCCGTCCCCTTGCATCCCGCCCGTCCATCCGCCAGTTGTCATCAGCCATGCAGCCCGTGATCTCGGTATCTCATCTCTCAAAGACCTACCCGCCCAGTTTTCATGCGCTCAAGGACGTCAACCTCGACATTCATCGCGGGGAAATCTTCGCGCTGTTGGGTCCCAACGGCGCTGGCAAGACGACCCTCATCAGCATCGTCTGCGGTATCGTGAATCCCACCTCCGGCGCCGCCGTGGTCGGCGGTCACAACATCATTGCGGATTACCGCGAGGCGCGGTCGCTGATCGGGCTTGTCCCGCAGGAGCTGACCACCGACGCGTTCGAAACCGTTTGGAACACGGTGTCATTCAGCCGCGGGCTGTTCGGCAAGCCTGCCAATCCGGGCCATATCGAAAAAGTGCTCAGGGAGCTTTCGCTTTGGGATCGCAAGGACAGCAAGATCATCACCCTGTCGGGCGGCATGAAGCGCCGCGTCATGATCGCAAAGGCATTGTCGCACGAGCCCCAAATTCTCTTTCTCGATGAGCCGACGGCAGGCGTCGACGTCGAACTGCGCAAAGACATGTGGCAGACCGTGCGTGAGTTGCGTGCTTCCGGCGTCACCATCATCCTGACTACCCACTACATCGAGGAGGCCGAACAAATGGCCGATCGAATCGGGGTAATCAATAAGGGCGAGATCATTCTGGTCGAGCAAAAGGCCGAGTTAATGCGCAAGCTCGGCAAGAAGCAGTTGTGGTTGCAGCTCGATCAGCGGCTGGCTGCGGTTCCGCCTGCGCTCGCCCCTTACGATCTCACCCTTTCGGCCGATGGTGATGAATTGGTCTATACCTATGACAGCAAGGGTGAGCGCAGCGAAATAACCTCCTTGCTCGCCGACCTCGAACGAGCCGGAATCCGGTTTCACGATCTGCATACCACGCAAAGCTCGCTCGAAGACATTTTCGTCGGACTGGTGAGGCCGCGGTCGTAACTCATCGCAGGCGGGGGCTTTTGCCCCAGCCTCCAGGCGTTGGGTTACAGCGTAAGTTTGGGCCCAAGCTACGTCGCAGATAGGTTCAAAATCGACGTCCGGATGCTTCCTTAAGTTCGGACCTCCCGAAGGCAGGGCAGCGCAAGGGCAGCGTCACGAGGCCCGTAAGGGCAAAGTTTAGGAGACAAAATTGTCGGTATTCGTCCTCGATCAGCGCAAGCGGCCGGTCATGCGGTGCTGCGAGAAGCGGGCTCGCCTGCTTCTCGAACGCGGCCGGGCGGTTGTCGATCCCCGCTACCCGTTCACACGATGCGCCTTATACGAGGCCTCAGCAGACACGGGTTTGCCGGTCGAGGCTTCCTGCGGCGGCCGCACCAAGTTCAACCGCTCGCAGCTTGGAATTCCCAAGCCACACGCATTGGACGCTGCCTATCTCGGTGAGGTCGGGGGGCGCGTCGGCCGGCAGCAACCGACGCTCGCAATCAAGGCAAGCGGAAGAGGGGACGACTTGACCAAGCTGACGGCGCACGGTTTGCCTCGCGTCTCCTGCATGTGCACCAAGTCCGTTGGAGGCAGAGTGGGCCATGCCGACGCAATCAACGCCAGGGACTGCAAACTTCTCCATTGCGCGGACGGCTGTTGCTACGCCCAGCAACCCGCGCTTCCTCCCCGTCGTGAAGAACGGGGTTTCCGACGCGGGAGACCGTGATGAACTTTCGAGCGATCCAGGCCCTTGGGCGGCTCGCCTCGCAGCGCGCGGGGCGGGCCGACGCCGTGAATTTTCGAGCAATTCGTGCGATCTATCTGTTCGAGATGTCGCGCACCGCGCGGACACTGCTGCAAAGCATTGTCTCGCCGGTCATTTCGACCTCGCTCTATTTTGTGGTATTCGGCGCCGCGATCGGTTCGCGCATCACCGAGATCGCGGGAGTGAGTTACGGCGCCTTCATCGTGCCGGGCCTCATGATGATGATGCTGCTCACCCAGAGCGTCGCCAATGCGTCGTTCGGAATCTATTTTCCGAAATTCACCGGCACCATCTACGAAATTTTGTCGGCGCCGGTGTCTGCCTTCGAAATCGTGCTCGGATACGTGGGC
Organism: Xanthobacteraceae bacterium; assembly: GCA_030043175.1. Next base: position 5,801 of record JASHYD010001027.1, read on the forward strand.
GCCGCCGCAAGCAAATCGATTATCCTGGGGTTGATCATTTTGGCCACGGCGGGGCTGTTCGTGCCGCTACGGCTCGACCATCCCGCCTGGATGGTAGCGTTTCTGGTACTGACCGCGGTGACGTTCAGTTTGCTCGGCTTCATCATCGGCGTTTGGGCGGACGGGTTCGAGAAGCTGCAAGTCGTGCCGCTTCTCGTCATCACTCCGCTGAGCTTTCTCGGCGGCAGCTTCTACTCCATCAAGGTCCTGCCACCGCTCTGGCAGACGATCGCTCTCGTCAATCCTGTCGTCTATTTGATCAGCGGCTTCCGCTGGAGCTTTTACGGCATCGCAGACGTCAGCGTGGCCGTCAGTCTCGGCATGACGACGATATTCCTTGCCATTTGCGTCACCGTGGTGTGGTGGATTTTCAAGACGGGCTATCGGCTCAAGCGATGAGGTATCCGGAACCGGGACCATGTGACGCCTTATCGCCCGTGCTACATATGCCATGAGCGAGCGCTTCAGCATCCTGCCGCAACGCCGGACCGCGCAGACCGCTGACGGGCTGCCGCGCGAGCGCTTGAGCCTTCGTGTCTCGCTTGGCGAGCTTGAGGGACTGCCGCAGACGACAAGCTCGGGGAACACAATGATCGATAGCCAGGGTCACTTCAGATTGTTCGCATCGGCCGCCGCCCTCATGGTCGCGGCCCTCCTTGACGCGCAGGCCCCACCGGCCGCCGCACAGACCGCTCCGGAAACCGCCTCCATGTACGCCTATGTGGGATCGTTCACGACCGCCCAGCGCAAAGCGCGCGGCGACGGCATTCACGTTTATCGCAGCGATCCGGCTACCGGCACATGGACTCACGTCCAGCAGATCGGCGACCTGGTCAATCCGTCCTATCTGGCGTTGAGCCCTGACCAACGCTTTCTCTATTCGGTGCATGGCGACGAGGGCTATGCGACTGCCTTCGCGCTCGATCCGACCGGCCAGGCCACGCTCCTCAATCGCGCGGCGACCGGCGGCAACAACGGAGTGCGTGAAGCGGTCGACCGCTCGGGCAAATTCCTCGTGATGGCCAATTATGCGAGCGGTAGCGTCGCCGTGCTCCCCATCGCACCGGACGGATCGCTTAAGGATCAGCAGCAATTGGTGCAGTTGCCCGGCGAGCCGGGCCCGCACAGGGTCGAGCAGACGAGTTCGCATCCGCACGATATCGTGTTTGATCCTTCAAACCGCTTTGTGCTGGTGCCTGACAAGGGGCTCGACCGCGTCTTCGTATTCCGCTTCGACAGCGCGACCGGCCAGCTCGCAGCGACGGAGCAGGGCTCCGTGAAGTCGCGCCCGGGCGCCGGCCCCCGCCACCTCGCGTTTCATCCTAAACTGCCCATCGTGTGGGTGCTCAACGAACTCGACAGCACGATCGCGACCTACCGGTTCGATACCGAACGCCGCACTCTCACGGCGCTCCAGGTAATGTCTACGCTGCCGACCGACTTCACCGGATACAGCACCACGGCCGAGATCGCTGTCTCGTCCGACGGACGTTTCGTCTACGGCTCCAATCGCGGCCACGACAGTATCACTATCTTTGCTGCCAATCCGCAAGGACTGCTGAGCGTGGTCGGCTGGCAACCAACCCAGGGCCGCGGCCCGCGCTTCATCAGCCTCGACCCAACCGGTCACTTCCTCTATGCGGCAAATGAACAGGACGACACCGTGGTCACGTTCCATGTTGACGGAAACTCCGGCAAGCTGACGCCGACCGGGCAGGTCATCAAGAACGCGAGTCCGGTTACGATCGTGTTCGCCGGGAAGTAAAGCGGGCAGCTACGCATCGGCGTCCCCTGCGGTCCTTGGGCGCGACGCCCCTTGCTCGGTTCAACCCGGCCGCCAGCCAGACCAAAGAGAATACCCTACGACAACGCCGAAAGCTTCATGGAAACCCTGAAGCAGGAAGAGATCAACGCAAACAGCTATCGCGACCTGTGCCAAGCCCGAAGCGCCATCGGAGCCGTTATCGAAACCCTGTACAACGGCCAGCGGCTCCATTCAGCTCTGGCCTATCGCTCGCGTGACGCGTACGAAGCAACTTTAGGGAGATTTTCAGGGGTGACGTCATCGCCTGAAAATCTCAATCACCAAGAACTGTTACCAATTTCCTGTCTCACATAGGGGGTGCACCCCAGTACAGGATCACTCTCGGCGTGTCGCCCGTGGCTGCACGCGCCGCGCCACTTCTTTGAGTCGGGTGCATCAACCGCGAAGCGGACGGTGGCTTGGGGCTCCCGGCAAGGTCGTTCAAGAGCGTCAATCGCTCTCCGATGGACACCTACGGCCATCTATTCCCACGCGGCGAGGATGGTGCAGGCAGCTGCCGAGTGTAGGCTTCTTGGTTGAACGCGGCGAGGATGGTGCAGGCAGCTGCCGACTGTAGGCTTCTTGGTTGAACGCGACAAGGTTGCCGAGTCACACAGCTACACAGCTGATGTTCTTGACGAAAATCTAAATTCCCGATCTCAACAGCAGCCCCACATTGCCCGACAGTATCTTCTCCCCGTCAGCGCCGAGTGCCCGCATATCGCGCACGAAATCGCGCACGGCCTCGCGGGCACGGATCTCCTGCGGATAATCAGTGGCGAACACGATGCGCGCCGCCGGAATTTCGATGAGCGCCGTCTTCACCGAGGAGATTGCGCCGCAGAACCCGGCCGTGTCGAA
>JASHYD010001028.1 GCA_030043175.1 Xanthobacteraceae bacterium
CGAGGGGAACTGAACACTGCTGCGTGTTCTTGCACAGCGCATGGGTCCCCTCTGCCAGATCAGCAGGCCAAAAGTCGGTTCGCATCTGCGGAAGGCGGGTATGCTTCGCGCGTTCTTGATGCGGTAAACCTCACTCGCTGGTCCTTCTGCTCTCGAAGGCAGACGACACTTGGCGGGTGGGCCTCGTCATTACCGAATGATGACCCAATATATGGCGAAGTCGCGGGCTATTCGATCACCTCGGCGGCTCAACCAAGCAGAGACAAGGAGATGGTGAGCCCGAGCACCTTGGCGGCTTCGAGATTGATGATCAGTTCAACAGTTGTGGATTGTTGGACCGGCACTACCCGCCTCCCTGTTGCACTTACGCTGCCGTAAACTTGCAGGCTGGCGGGACCAGCGTGTTCTCCTTTTCCACCGTCGAGATGATTCGATGCTTGCCACCCTTCATGTAGAAAATGAATTCCCGCAGGAATGCCTGGTGGTCCTCCTTGCGGAGCACCTTGTCGCCCTGCGGGAAGTCGTCGCCTTCCTTCATCTCTAGGCCTTCGAGCGCCTCGATGAGCTTCATCGTGTCCGAGGGGCCGCGGAAGCCCGATTTCTGCATTCCGAGCTTCACAGCATTCACTGCCTCGTAGTTCGACTGCACGTAGCGATCGGGCAACGGACCAGTGGGATCTATCTTTTTGAGCCGGACGCGAGCCTCTTCCAGAAACTTCTTGTGCGCCGGCGTGTCGAGCGGACCTTCGAGAACCGGAAGGTATCGATTGATGCCGACGAAGCCCTCGATCTTATCGCCGAGCGCGGGAAGATTGGTGGATTCGGAGATGGAGCCGTCTCCCGCCCATTTGTATTTCTTGGTCAGACCGAGATCGTATGCTTGATTGCCGACTGTGACCCCGTCCGTGCCGAAGAAGATGCCGAACAACCCATCGAAACTCCCTTTGATACTGGACAGGAAGGGCGTCATGTCGGCGGTGCCGAGCGGAATGCCCGTGGCGCCGACGACTTCGCCGCCTGCTTTCCTGATTTGCGCCGCATAGGCATCCCGCGTCGACTGGCCCCATGCGTAGTCCGCAAAGACGATGTGCCATTTCTTCCCCACCTTGTTGACCAGATAGGGCGCGAATGCCACTGCTTGCGCCGGGGCATAATCAAAGGGTCGGAAGCTGTAGCGATTGCATCTGCTCGTCGTCAGCGTGGTGTCGAGGCACACGCTGATCATGTTGACGATCCTGGCCTCTTCCCAGACCGGCATGCAGGCGAGGCATATGTTGGAAAGGAAGCCGCCGACTTGCATGTCGATCCTGTCGTCGACGACCAGCCTTTCCGCCTTGCGGCGGGCGATGTCGGGCTTGGACTCATCGTCGGCGACCACAAGCTCAACCGGCCGCCCATTGATGCCGCCGGATTTATTGATGCGGTCGACCGCCATCTCGACGCCAACCAGCGCGGTCTTGCCACCAGCCGCCCCCACGCCCGAAAGCGGTTGGATCGTACCGATCTTGTAGGGCTTGGCCTGGCCGAACGCGGCCCGCCACGGTGCCGGCACCAGGAGGGTTGCGCCCAGCGTCCCAGCGCCCCACCCGATGAGGCGACGCCGGGTGACCTTGCCATCGTGCCAGAAGTCTTGGTCGTCATCCTGCGCGGTCCAATCGTTGGTCATTTTAAATTACTCTCTATGGATTTGTCCGTTTCAATAGAAGAGCGGCTTAGACGGCACTGCCCCGCTTACGCCCGGCAACCATGAAAAGCTAGGCGGCACCGATTTGGCGCCGCTTCGCTTTCTCGGTCTCACTGCCGTTTTCGTACGCCGAAACATCGATTGTGGGAATCACATTCTCCGCCGCCATGGCGCACCTTTTTGTCCTGTGCCTGGGGAGTGGCGACACCAAAGCTATTCGAATTCCCATGCGTCTGGAAGGGGCCGCGATGGCCGGTTCTGGCCCGACCCGGACGGAAGGACCAGCGGAGGCTATCGGCAGCCATTGGGCCCCAGCGGACCTGCGGGCGGAACAAGCACCGGCATCGGCGCTGTCATGAGAGCAGGAGGGAACCAGTTGTCCCCCGTATGACGTCCTTGGTCCATAATCGTGGTGCGGCGCGTTTGAACTGAGCCTCAACTGCGCAATCCCATTTCCGCAGTTCCTGGCGGGCGATTTCAAAAGGACGGCCTAAACCTACGGGGGACCCACGGCAGGTCGGCGGGTAAATGAGCCGGCCCTGATTGACGCCGCCGCCTCAGTCCGGGTCACAAGCGACCTTCGGGTGGGTTCCTCTGCAACATCGACCGCGATAGGCTCCCTGTAGCGAACGAGACGCGCGGCGGGCCGACTGGATTTGATCATTTTGGCTCTGCTCGGAACTGGTTGAACGCGCCTCTGCCGCCCTCCAGATTGCTCTCGGTGGCCTTCCAGACGCGATGCGAGTTGAGATCGACAAGAACATCAGCGTGTCGGCAAAGACGGTTGGTGAGCTTCGGAAGGTAACGGTGTCGCCAGAGAACCTGGCGGTTACGACACCTGACCCACGCTATCCTGAAAGCACGATTAAAGTCAGTAAGGCCACTGGCCCAAAGCGGGCCTCGCCCAAACCGTAGTGGGTCGCCTGCCGTGTTGTCCCCATCGCCTCTCTCGCAGCTACGTTCGGGCAGACGCATGCCTTGAAGACCCGGAGCGACGCCGGCAAGCCACGCTTTCCTCACTCGAAGAGGGGACACCAGTAGCATACGATGTTGCGGCAGACTTCGCAGTGCTGTGTTCCAATTGCCACCGCATGATCCACAAGACAACCGACGTTTCGGACCTTGAGGGTTTTCGCCGTCTCGTAAGGCGAGAATATAATGCAGACGCACGGCAGTTTGACTTGGCAACGCTTGCCAACGATCGCGTCACATAGGCTCCCCCTCGCCCTTAAAGCGCTCGCCGATCGCCTCCTATCGCCCGAGGCATTCGAGGATTTCCAGGGAACGCATTTCAAAGCCCCATAACGCCTACGTCCGTTGGGGTCTCACGTCCATCCGCGCCCAAGGGACCTCATGGGTTCCCATCCGCGTCCCACCGGGAGGGCCGATCGCGCGGGGCCAGCCTTGCACCGTAGGACGCGGGTCCGTAGAGGTGCAAGGCCCCCGCGGTCGGTCGGAGGTCCGATGCAGCAGGCAATCCGTGACCCGCTGATCGGCCTCATGGCAGCGCCACCACTCAGGCACGCGCCCAGGCCACCAAGGCCGCACAGCGGGCCAGTATCGAGCGTGCAAAGCGAGTGGCGACCGCGCCTACCTTCGCCGCAAGCCGAGCTACCACGCGCCTCCAGCTCCCTCCGACTTGTTGTGGCGCCGGGTAAATCGGATGCTCAGGGATTGGCAGTTTCGGACGATCAGTCCATTGTTCAATCGCGGCGTACAAATCAGGTTCATCCTGCTTCAAAATTGCGGACGTGATGTAGCCTTGGTGATATCGGCCCGAATA
>JASHYD010001029.1 GCA_030043175.1 Xanthobacteraceae bacterium
GTCGAGCGCACCCGCGAGCGCGTTGAAGCGATCGACGATGGCGGCGAACTCGAGCACCTTCGGGCGGGCGAGCCGCACCTTGTAGTCGCGCCGCTCGAGGCCTCGTAATCCGGTCGCCAGCGCGGTGAGCGGGTCGAGCACGCGGCCGAGCACGAGGTAGAGGACGCCGACGATCATCAACACCGTCACAGCAGCGACCGCCGCAAGCGCGATGCTGTTCTCCCACACCTCCGCGATTTCGTCTCGCGGCTCGCTGACGATCGCCACGGTGCCGATGGTTCGGCCGCCGCTGACGACCGCCACCTCGTGCCGCTCGACCGGGGGACCGATCAGCATGGCAAACCAGGCGGGAGCGGCGGCACGGCTGTCCTCGCGCGCCGGTTCGGTTGGATCGGAAACCGGTTGCCCGGCGGCGTCGCGCACCCTGATGCGCACATGGCGCAAGAACCGCAATTGACTCGGCAGGGTCTGCAGAAATTGTTGCGCCGGGATCCCCTGTTGGATGAGCTCGACGGTTTCGTTGGCCATCAACTCGGCAAGCCGCATGGATGCGGCGATCTCGATTCGCGTCGAAGCGCTGGCCTTAAAGATGATGATGCCTCCGGCGATTGACGCAGCAACGAGATTGAGCGCGATGAACACGATGAGGATCTGGGTTCGTACCGAACGGCCGAACCAAAGGAGGTTCAAGACGCGAAGGCGCCAGGGCGCTGCCGGTCTGCGGATATCATGCAAATCGGCGGGAACGGATGTCACTTTCTTGAGCCCGGCGCCTGTGCGCATTTTCACTCGGATCGACTCCGCCTATGGTGTACACGAATTTCTACCGACCGGAGCCACGCGCAGGGTGGGCAAAGGCACGCACGTGCGTACCCGGCCCACCACCTGCCGATCCTCCGCTGCTCGGGGAGAGACAGGGGCACGTTCGCTGCCCAACCTGCGGAGCTTCCAGCGACCGGAGCGCTCCGCCGCTGCTATACACCATGAGGGCAGCCTAACAGAAAGGTGCTCGAAATCGAGGGAGGAGCCAAACATGTTCGGGGGCCACAGCTTTCGGGGGGTCAGCTGCCGTCAGAGCCGATCGCGCACGACGGCCGAGGATGACCCCGGCGCATGGCGGCCGAGATCAATGCGCGCTGCGCCGCGCTGATCGGCCCGACTTGCCAACTACGCGATCGCCGACATGGCGTGCTATTCGTCGGCCGTCCGATCCGCCGCGTAGCGGCATGGTGTGGACAGGATTGGCCTGAGAAGATTAAGCCGCTGATTTTCAATAAGAAATGGCCTTGCTTGAAGGAATTCGGGTGCTCGATTTGACCAACGTGCTGGCGGGGCCGTTTGGGGCCTATCAGCTCGCACTGCTCGGCGCCGATGTGGTCAAGATCGAGGCGCCGGGGTCGGGCGATCTTGCCCGCCAGCTCGGCGCCGATGCAGATCTTAATCATGAGCTGATGGGCGCCTCGTTTCTTGCCCAGAACGCCGGCAAGCGGTCAGTGACGGTCAATCTCAAGAGCGAGGCCGGCAAGGAGGTGTTTCGCCGGCTGGTGCGGTCAGCCGATGTGGTCATGGAGAATTTCAGGCCCGGCGTTATGGCGCGCCTCGACCTCGGCTACGACACCTTGCGCCAACTCAGAGAGGGTCTTGTTTACTGCGCCATATCGGGCTTTGGGCAGGACGGGCCGCTCAAGGACAATCCGGCCTATGACCAGATCGTGCAGGGCCTGTCGGGCGTCATGAGCGTGACGGGCGATGCAAAGACGGCGCCGCTGCGGGCCGGCTACCCGGTCGCCGACACCATCGGCGGCCTCACCGCGGCGTTTGCGATCGCTGCCGCCCTGGTGCGCCGGGCGCGAACCGGCGAGGGCGAGTTCATCGATGTCTCTATGCTGGAAGCAACGCTCATTACGATGGGCTGGCAGGTTTCCAACTGGCTGATCGCAGGCGTTCGGCCGCAGCCGCTCGGTAACGAGAATATGACCGCGGCGCCGTCGGGAACGTTCGCTACTGGCGACGGTGCGCTCAACATCGCGGCCAACCAGCAGCAGCAATTCGAAGCGCTGGCGCGGCTGATCGGCCGGCCGGATCTTGTCGCCGATCCGCGCTTCGGCGAGCGCGAAACGCGAAAGCGTCATCGGTTTGACCTCAAGGCCGAAATCGAAACGGCGCTTGCCCACCGACCGGCCCGCGAATGGTCGGCCCTGCTCAACGCGCACGGCGTTCCGGCCGGCGAGGTGCTCGATGTTCCGGCGGCGCTCGCGCACCCGCAGGTCGTGGCGCGCGGATTGGTGAAAACGTTCGATGCGACGCCCGGCCTGGCGAGACCGGTCGCGGTGGTGCGTTCGGGCTTTCGGCTCACCAGCGGCGATCCCGCACCGGCAACGCCCCCGCCACGGCTCGGCGCCGATACGCAGGAGATTCTCAGCGCACTCGGCTATGACCGCGACGAGATTGCGGCGCTGCGGCGGGAGCGGGCGATCTGAAGGCCGGCAGGATCGCGCGGTTGAGCGAACGGCCGCGCGGGTTTCGGCTGCGCTCAACCCGCGCCAGAGGCGCGCGTCGCCCTCCGGAGCGATACTCTGGCGCCGGCGATCGGCGGCAACTTCGCTCAGCGTCGCGGCTGCCGTCGAGCCGGCTGCGGCGGCGGCCGCGGCGCCTCAGGGGGCGTCAATTCAGCGGCCGCGGCCTGATCGCCGGGGGGCGGCAGTTCGAGCACGACCCTTTCGCGATCCTTCACCAAGGTTACCTCGCGTGTCTTGACGGAACGCAATGCCCAGCCCTCGTGATCCTCCCCCAGTCGCAGCCGCACGATATCCCGCGTCGTCGGATTGAGGAAAATCCCGATACTCTCGCTGCTGCCGAGAATCGTACCAAGCAATGTGATCGCGGGCCGCTCCGGCTCCTTTGGCTTTTGCGGCGTGCGAACCGCCACCGGAGCCACATAGGTCGGCGTAGCGGGGGGCGGCGGGCGGCGCGATGGCGAAAAAATCGGCCGCTCCCGCGTGATCGACAATTGCGTGAGCGGCAGCGCCCAAAGCGGATTGCCGCCCGGCGGAGGGCGCTCGACCGCGGCGTCCGCGGACGGCGCCGCGGTCCGCGCCGGGGTAGCGGCTCCGGAATTGACGGCATCAGATGGCGCGCCGCGGACATAGGCGACGATCGCTGCAAGCACCGCAATAGTGGCGAGCAACGGATATGTGCGGCGCAATTTCATTTCGCCCCCTGCCACTGGCCCGAAACCGAAATGACGAGCCGTAATTTGCCTTGCGGGGTGGCCGCAGCCGCAGCCGGGCCTTGCGCGACCAGCTGATCGATGAACAGGAACGGCATCCCGGACTCAAGATCATAGAGCAATTGCTGCAGCGCCGGTTGCTCGAGCTCGCAATTCACGGTGACGCTGACAAAACCATCCTTGGCCTGCGGCCCGTCCAAATCCACCTGCGTGTACAGTATATTTCCCCCGAGCCGGGTGATCGAACCCGCGACCCGCGCCAACAGGTTGGCGCCGCCGACCGTGACGGTCGTGCCATCAAGCAGGGGCGAGCCGGTGCTGACCGTATCAGGCTCCCTGCCACGGCCGCGGGCAACCGGCAGATTGCGGCCTTCCAGCTGACTCAAGACAGCCGCGGTCGCCGCAACCGCATCGCGACGTTGCAGAATCTCGGCGGCTGTGGTCCAGGCCGTGATGCCGAACGCCATCACCACGCCGACGTAGAGAAAAGAGGCGCCGGCCGGAAAGCGGGTCAGAAAGGCCGTGACAAGATTCAACATGCTCATGTGCCCACTGCAAAAACCGGCTTGATCTGGGCCTCGATATGAAATCTTTCACCGGGCTCGCCTGGGGTGCGCGTGGTGGGCGCGTAGAACTTCGCATGCGTGAAATGGGGAGACTGCTCGATCAGCCCTATCAGGCCGGCGGCGTCGCGGGTGACGCCGACAATCTGCAATTTATCGACCTCGATGTGCAGCTCGGTGACATAGGTGTGATCGGGCAGGATTTGCGACAAAGCCTCGATCACGATCACATTCGAAGGCGTCGACTGCTTGCGGCGTTCCAGCATGCGCTGCGCCGAAGCCGCGAATTCGGGGCTTGTGCGCAACGCTGCCCGCCGCGCCGCGATTTTCTGCGAAATTGCCTGTTGTTGTGCGTCGAGACCGTCGAGCGCAAAGGCCGAATAGCCCATGCTGATCGCCGCCGCGAGCCCGCTCAGGAGGAACAGCACCACCAGCGCACGCCGGATACGGTCGATTTCGATCATGCCGCGCGCCCGCTGCTCAAACACTTTGATGGGCGCCGAACCGGGTTCGGCGCCGGTCGGCACGGTCGACAGCGCGACGGACGCCACGCCGAGATCCGCGATAGCCTGTACATAGGGCACGACAAGGGCCCGCGCCGTGGCGGCGACCACGAGCTCGATCCGATCGTTCGCCCCAAAAGTCGGCGGCGTCCAAGCAAATACCGCCTCCCCCGGCGCCCAAGGCGTGAGACGGTCAATCTGGCCGCGGACGATGCCGTCCAGAAATTCAACGGCGCGTTTGGGCAACTCCAGCGGGCGAAACAGGAATCGATTCGCCTGCAGAACTATTTCGGCGCGGCTGCCGCGCAGCATCTTGGCCCAGTCAGCCGGCAGGCGTTCCTTGATCGCGCCGCCCGCGATCCGAATCCGGTGATCGCGCAGGCTAGATTGCCGGCCGGCCGCTGCATGCAACCTAAACGTATCAGGCGCCTCCTCGATGATTCGTACCTCGTGATTCGACTGCAGCCGATGGAGCAGCCCGTTGACACTGCCGGCAACGGAATCAATCCATCGATAAAACCCTTCCCGGATTTGAGGTATGATGTTCATCGCAGGCCCCCGGCATTCGTCCCGCTTGGATGCAAGTCTGTCAGCAGACTACGGAACAGACAAGGCAGGACAAATGTCAATAATTTTAGAGAATTCGCACGTTCCGCTCCTCCTGCACGCACCGCATAAGGAGGCGTGTTGATCGCCTCGACCGCTTGCCCAGCGGGGCCGGTCCGCCCGTCAAGTTGACGGCGCGTTACGTGCCGCGACTTCGATCCCTCCCGTCAGCCAGTTCACCCGCACCTCAAACCCGACGCCAAGGCGCGACAGCACAATAGTTCCGCCACATGACATGCCGGTGGCAAAAAAGCTGATGGTGAAGCGGGCCGGGCGCTCGTTGCAGGTCAGCGGCAACAGCGCCTGGATGGAGACATCAGCGGGGATTTGCAACACCCGCCCCGTCGATCCGGACCGGATCACCCGTCCCGGCGCATCGACTTGCGCATTGACTTGAGCGCTGCGCCGCACCGCAGCGGTGCGGTCGGCCTTGAGAAGCGCGGCCGCTTCGACGGCGAAAGCCGCGAGCCTCTGCCGCGAAGTCGCCCGCGGCACAAGCGGCAGCAGGACCGCGGCAAGCATCGCCACAATGGCGACGACGGCGACGATTTCGAGAAGGGTGAACCCCGCGGTAGACTTGCCCCGCCGGCTCACGCTGTCACTCGACGCTCGCAGTGGATATATCGGCGGCGGTACCGGTTCCGCCCTCCTGTCCGTCGGCGCCGAATGAAACGATCTCATAGGCGCTGCGTTCTCCGGGCGAGCGATAGACGTAAGCCTTGCCCCACGGATCATTCGGCACGTTGCCGCCCTTCAGGTAAGGGCCATTCCACGCCGTCAATCCCGGCGCCGGCTTGACGAGTGCCGCCAAGCCCTCGGACGAGGTCGGGTAGCGCCCCGCATCCAAATAAAACAAATCAAGCGCGCTCGAGAAGCTTTGTATCTGAATTTTGGCGGCTTTGACCTTCGATTCGCCGAGATAGCTCAGCACCCGCGGGCCGACCAGCGACATGATGAGGCCAATGATGGTTATGACAACCAGCATTTCGACGAGCGTGAAGCCACGCTGGCCGCGACGGGAGCGCCGGCGCCTGGCCGGGCCGATTTGCGTTTCAGAGCGTTTCATCCTGAACCCCCGGTGGTTTGTCATCCGGTCAACTCATCCGATGACTTGAGTGATGGACAGCAGGGCAGTCATAACCGAAACGATCAGGCCGCCGACGACGACGCTGATCGAAATAATAGCGAGAGGGCCGACGATTGCCACGACCCGATCGAGACTGCGCTGCAGCTTGGCCTCGTAGAACTCGGCAATCCGCACCGAGAGCGTAGGCATCTGGCCGGTCTCCTCGCCGATACGAAGCATGCGAATCGCCATCGGCGGCAGCAACTCGGCGGCCGCCAGCGCATCTGATAATTTGCCGCCGTGCCGCACGCGATCCGACGTTGTCATCCATGGCGCCGCTCGTCCGGTAACCGCCATGATGTCCACAAGAATTCGCAGCGTCGCCGTGAGCGTAACATCGCTGCTTAAGAGGATGCCCAAATTGCGGCAAAATAGGGCAGCCCGGTAGAAATTGAATATGGTCGAGATGCCGGGCAGGCGCGATATCTCGGAGACGATCGCCGCGCGCACGGCTTTGCGGCGCAACAGCGCCCACGCGCCGACGATCAAAGCCGTCGCCGCCACGACGAGCTCGGTGGCATTGCCGCGCACGAAATCCGAAAAACTCAGGAAAGTCGTGATTGCCGAATCGCCCTTGGCGCCAAAGTCGCGCAGCACCGAGGAGAACTGCGGCAGCACGAACAGAATGAAAAACGTCAGCACGCACATGGCCGCCAGCAGGACGAATGCGGGGTATTGCAAAGCGTCCGTTAATCTGCGGCGCAAGGCCTCCGCCCGCGCCCGTTCGGCCGCAATCAATTCGAGAATTTGGCTGAGCTTACCGGACGTCTCGCCCACCTGCACAAGGGCAATATAGATTGGCGGGAACAGCACCGGATGCTTGCCGACGGCTTCGGCAAAGCTCTCGCCGGACAGGATGCCGGCACGAATCCTCCCGACGACGGGATGCAGTCGGCCGATATCAGTATCGTTCGCGAGCAATTCCAGCGCGTCGTCGAGGCGCGCCCCGGCCTTGAGGAGCAGCGCCAGGTCGCGGGTGAAAACGGTGACATCCTCAGGACGCGGTTGGTTGAACAGCGCGATGGTCGCGCGCGAAACCCCTGCTACGCCATCCTCCACGACCGTTTCGACCGGCACCAGGCCGAGATACTCGATGCGGCGCGCCACCTCGGCCGCGGTCGGGGCCGACAGGGAGCCGTTGACGACCTCGCCATTCTGGGTGATCGCGCGATAACGGAAATTCGGCATGGCTCACCGTATCGTGGTAACGCGCAGAACCTCGTTGGAGGACGTTATTCCGGCCCGACATTTGGCTACGCCGTCGTCGACCATCGTGGTC
>JASHYD010001030.1 GCA_030043175.1 Xanthobacteraceae bacterium
GCATTTTTCGAGGCAGCGCAGCGCCCACTGAATTGCGTATGAACTGGAGCGCGTCTTGATTCGCGCGACCGGCTCCAGCGGAAGATGCGTGCGTTCCTCTGACATCGGCACGCTCGGATGCACGAAGCCGTGATCGCGGGTGTCGGACATTGCCGGCCCAGGGGACTGTGTTAAATTCGGCCCCTATTCAGCAATGCGAGTGCCCTGACGATGATCACGCTTATGGTCAACGGAACGCAGCACCAAGTCGATCTCGAGCCTGATACGCCACTGCTTTGGGCGTTGCGCGACGCAGTTGGGCTGACCGGTACCAAGTTCGGTTGTGGCATCGCGCAGTGTGGCGCTTGTACGGTCCACATCAACGGGCAGGCGATGCGCTCCTGCTCGGTGCCGATCGGGGTGCTCAAGGGCGCCAGCATTACCACCGTTGAGGGGCTATCGCCCGACGCCAAGCATCCGGTGCAGCAAGCCTGGCTGGCCGAAGACGTGCCGCAATGCGGCTACTGCCAGTCCGGGCAGATCATGGCCACGGTGGCGTTCCTCAAGCGAAATCCCAACCCGACCGACGCCGATATCGACACCGGTATCACGAACATATGTCGTTGCGGAACCTACGAACGGCTTCGCCGTGCCATCCATCGGGCTGCCGACCTGATGAAGGCGTAAGGGAGGAATCGATGGACGGCCGCACCGCTTCGAAGCTCACCCGCCGCCATTTCATCATCACGGCCGCGACGGCCGCCGGTGGCTTTGCGATCGGCATCGCTGCCACACCGCGCCCGGCGCGGGCCGCCGGCGTCCTCGCGCAGCCTTGGAACGATGACCATGCGTATGATCCCCACGACATCGATGCGTGGATCGCGATCGATCCGGACGATTCCGTGCTGATCCGCTATCAGCGCTCGGAGATGGGGCAGGGCAGCATGACGGCGCTGCCGATGATCATTACTGAGGAACTGCAGTGCGATTGGTCGAAGGTGCGGATCGAATATGCCTCGCCCAACCGCAATATCCGCGAGAACAAGGTCTATGGCGATATGTTCTCGAACGGCAGCCGGTCGGTAAGGGCTTCGCAGAAACGGATGCAGCAGGTCGGCGCCAGCGCACGCGAGCGCCTGATCGCGGCTGCCGCGAGGCGCTGGAACGCGCCGCAATCCGAGTGCACGGCCGCGTCGAGCGTAGTGACGCATGGGCCTTCGGGCCGCACCCTGCGTTTCGGTGAGGTGGCTGCCGATGCGGCAAAGGTCGTGCTTGCCCAGGAGCCGGCGATCAAGACGCCCGATCAGTTCACCTTCATTGGCAAGCCGATGCCGCGCATCGACGTGGTTCACAAGATCGACGGATCGGCCAAGTTCGGGATCGATGCCCAGATTCCAGGCATGGTGTTCGCCGCGATCAATGCTTGCCCGGTACCGGGCGGCAAGCTGAAAAGCGTTGACGATTCCGCGCTTGCCGGCGCCCCGGGCGTGCTCCAGGTGGTGCGGCTCGATAACGCCGTGGCCGTGGTTGCGGCCGGCAGCTACTGGCGTGCCAAGCAAGCTCTCGCGCGGCTGCAGCCCGAATGGGACGTGGGCGAGGCCGGCACCGTCGACAGCGAACAGCTTTCGAAGTCGTTCCGCGCGGCACTCGGTGAGCCCATGCTGACCGCGCGCGACGACGGCGACGTCGATCAGGCCATCTCGAGAGCGGCCAGGACTTTCGAGGCCATCTATGAGACACCTTATCTGTCGCATTCGCCGATGGAGCCGATGAACGCGACGGTGCATTTGCAATCCGACCGGCTCGATGTCTGGGTCGGAACGCAGGCGGCTGACTCGGCGCTCCAGGCCGCGGCACACTACGCGGGCCTGAAGCCGCAGCAGGTTTATATCCACAACGCGTTCGTCGGCGGCGGTTTTGGCCGGCGCGACGCGAACGATGAAATCGAGCAGGCGATCGCCGTCGCTAACGCAGTGCAGCGGCCGGTCAAGCTGGTCTGGACGCGCGAGGAGGATACGCGCCAGGACAAGTTCCGTCCGCATGCGGTGGTCGCCTTCAAGGCGGGCGCGGGTTCGGACGGAATGCCGACGGCATGGTCGATGCGCGTCGTGACCTCATCGATTCTTGCCACGGTCGGCAGGCCGTTGCCGGCCACGCGGATCGAGCCGATGGCTGTCGCCGGATTGGCCAGCAACGGTTATAACGTGCCCAACACGCGCGTCGAGGGGTTGATCAAGAATACGCACATGCCGGTCTGGTTCTGGCGCGCGCCCGGCGCGAACCAGCACGTCTTCGCGATCGAGAGCTTCCTTGACGAGATCGCGTCTGCGAGCAACCTCGATCCCTATCAGGTGCGGCGCAAGCTGCTCGAAGGCAAGCCCGACTGGCTCAATGTATTGGATACGGCAGCCGCGAAGGGTGATTGGGGCAAGCCATTGCCACGCGGCAGCGGCCGCGGCATTGCCATTTGCCAGGATACGGACAGTCTCTGTGCGCAGGTCGCCGAGGTCACCGTTCGGCCGAATGGCGACGTGAAGGTCAATCGCGTCACCGTCGCGCTCGATACCCGTTACATGGTCAACCCGCAGACCATCGCCGAGCAGGCCGAAGGCGGGGTGATTTTCGGGTTGAGCGCGGCGCTCTACGGCAAGATCACCGTCAAGGATGGCGTTCCGGTGCAAGGCAATTTCGACACCTACCGCGTGGTTCGGCTGGCGGAGGCGCCGAGGATTGATGTCCATCTCGTTCCGAGTGGCGGAAAGGTCTGGGGCGGCGCGGGCGAACCAGCAACTCCGCCGATCGCCGCCGCGGTGGCGAATGCGATCTTTGCCGCGACCGGCAAGCGCATTCGCACGCTGCCAATCATCGACCACGATCTGTCTTACGGATCGACCTGAACACGGCGCTTTTAGTGGCTTTCCGGTCGGGCTGCGGGGGGATCGTGCGGCTGCGGCATACACCTTATTGAGCGGATTCATGAACCGAATGAAGCTTCTTGCCGCCGCGCTCTTGGTGTTCGGCGAAAGCACAGCCACGATCGCACAGGAGAATGCGGCGCACGCCAACAACGGCGAGTATCTCGCCCGCGCCGGCGACTGCATCGCCTGCCATTCCGTGCGGGGCGGCAAGGCCTTTGCCGGGGGCTTGCGCATGGGAACGCCCATGGGCGTGATCTATTCGACCAACATCACGCCCGATTCCGACACCGGCATCGGCAATTATTCGCTGCGGGATTTCGAGCGTGCGGTGCGGTCAGGCATCGCCAAGGACGGGCATCACCTCTATCCCGCCATGCCCTATCCGTCCTATGCGAAGATCACCGATGAGGACGTCCGGGCGCTCTACATTTTCTTCATGAAGGACGTGCCCCCGGTCAAGCAGGCGAACAAGCCGAACGAGATCCCGTGGTATCGCCGACCGCGGTGGCCGTTGGCAGTGTGGAACACGATTTTCGCGCGCTCGGGCGCCTACGTGGCCCGACCGGATCGCGATCGCACCTGGAATCGCGGTGCTTATCTTGTCGAGGGACTGGGGCATTGTGGCGCTTGTCACACGCCGCGCGGTTGGGCATTCCAGGAAAAGGCCCTTGATGACAGCACGAGCAGCTATCTCCAAGGCGCGGAGCTCGATGCCTGGTCCGCGCCCAATCTGCGCAGCGACCTGCGCACCGGCCTCGGTGCATGGTCGCTCGACGACATCGTGACGTTTCTTAAAGGCGGCCATAACGACAAGGGCGTCGCTTTCGGCTCGATGCTCGATGTCGTCAACAACAGCACGCCGTATTTGTCCGATGAGGATATCCGCGCCATCGCGGGTTTCCTCAAGTCGCTGCCGGCGGCGGCGTCGGAGGCACAATTCGTGTACGACGATGCGACGACCGAGGCGCTCGAAGGCGGCAAGCCGCAACAGGCGGGCGCTGCGACCTATCTTGGGGCGTGCGCCGCATGCCACGGGGTGGACGGCAAGGGGCAAGCCCCGTTCATGCCGCCTCTCGCCGGAAATCCGGCAGTGCTCGACGCTAATCCGTCATCGCTCATCAATCTCGTGCTGAACGGAGCAGATCCGCTGGTGGTCAAAGGCGTTCCCGACGCCTATCGCATGCCGCAATTTCGGGTCCAGCTGAACGACGTGGCGATCGGTGAGGTGTTGAGCTTCGTGCGTGGGGCCTGGGGCAATGGCGCCCCCCGGGTGACGGCCGAGCAGGTCAAGAAGCTGCGCCCCGTTACCGATCCGAGCAGCGATCGCGTCATCGTTTTGAAGATGCGGTAAAAGCACCTTTCGAGCTTGCGCGAAGGATGCCGTCAGGGACCTGACCTGTCTCGAGGCATTAATGGGTTCACAGGCCCCGGTGTTGGCCAGCGTGATGCGACGCATGGCGAACGCGCTTGCCTTGACCTCAGGCGGGTCGGGGTGATTGCTCATCGGCAGCCCCACAATGTCGTCTGTTTTGCGTCAGACCGACGAGATAACCTCAGGAATTGTCAAGCCTGTCAGCGTCGCCGAAACCTCATCCAAACTTATCGCCTGCTCGCAACGCTACGATACCAGAACCCGAATTCTGATCGCGCGTTGTTAAGTAACTTGCCATGTGCGAATAGAACGCACCTCAACCTTACGGAGGCTGCAATGGAG
>JASHYD010001031.1 GCA_030043175.1 Xanthobacteraceae bacterium
CGTCCTCGCGATCGCCCGCAATATTGGCGCTTGCCGTTTGCAGGTCCGCAGTGAGCGCGGGTTTTATTGTGGCGGCTCATCAACATCTCATGACAGGCGATTCTGCAGCGATCAGCCAAGGATGAGCTGCTCGACCGACACGGCACGGGTTCAACCGAAATCTGGCCGACCACGCGACCGGCGCTTGCCCAAGACCACGAACGTGGTCGGAGAGCCACCGCATTATTGAACGCTACCACATGAAATACGAGAAAGCAGCCAAACGCCTAGACAAGTATCGTACGTTGCTGATTTTACGATGCGTCCGCCGTCCAGCATTGGAAGCATTTGCGCTCCATGAACCCCCTCGAAAAGCCATTTGCCACCGCGCGCCGGTCGAAGTGATGCAAACGCCACAGCGCGCCCTATGGTCTTCAAGCTTGTTGAAGCTGCCCAGAAAGCCTGGCGACTCCTCGGCGGCGATAACCAGCAAACTGACTCTCGGCGTGAAACGCCCGACCGGCTGGAGGTGTCGCCAAAACCGCCCCGTTCAGTCCACAACCGTCGCCGCCTGAGTGATCAGGTCGTTCGGTGACGCCTCATCGACTCCGCACAATCAGTGCTGACTCTCAAGTATGACGACGACTTCCGTCTGCTGGGGTTCGTGCGGCACCAGGCCGGTGAGTTGTGGGTCGCTCCAATTCGCGACATTTACCACTGTCCCGGCCGGCACGGCCGCCTCGGTGTGCTCATTCGGCTCAATGACATTCAGTCCATTAGAGTCGAGGAAGAACGTGTGATCACCGAATAGTTCGTTCAATTTCGGAACTAACGGATGGTCATCGGGAATTACCTGGGCTTCGAACTGAGCCAGAGTTTTGTCAACCTGTGCGGAACTCAGTTTCATCATGCACTCCATCGCTTGTTTTGTAGAGCGCCACCCTGGTGGTGGTCGAAGCGCTGCTGGTAATTCTACGATCCAGCTCAAACTCCTAAACGGACGACCACTTTCATGGCGGCTATGTCGATTCCGGTGCGTAGCGGCTTCCCTGGCGACTATTTGTCGGAAGGTTTGTCCGAAGGTTTGTCCGAAGGCTTAATGTGCTCAAGAATTTTGCCCCTGATCTCCGGATCGTCTCGCGCTACATCCAAAATCGAGGAATACTCCTCAACCGAGAGACCCTGTTCGGTCACGGCCTTTGAAAGCTCGTTGTTGGCTTCCGCCACGAGACGCTCCTTCTCGGCAGGGGCTTCGGCTTGGGCGATCCGTTGCCGGTAATCGTTTTGGAGAGTGACAACCCGTTCCAGCGCGGCCGCGGCTGCACTCAGCTTCTGATCCGACAAGTCCGGAGCGGGATTCGGCGCCGGGGTGGAAGGACTCGGCGGCGGTGATTGGGCGAGAACACTCATCGCGGGGATGGAAACATAGCATCCCGCAGTCGCGAGCGCGGCGGCAAGTAACCGTGTAGACAGTCGCATTCGCTCTCCTCCTGGGCACTAGGCCGGGCTTGCTTGAGCCGGGCGATCCGAACCAATCTTGGGCAAACATCGGCTAGCTGAAACAGTTCCGGCCCTTTTCGACGCATCTGATATGTGGTCAAGGGGTGATTGATAATTCATTCGCAGCAACAACAACTTACGCCGTGGTGCCGTCTCAGAAAATGGCACTCGGGACGCGCATGAGAGGCAAATGGAAGGTCCTCATGAATTCGTTTCGTTCATTGGATACTCGTTCGACGGAATTGAATGCACAGATCGTCTAGCCTGCTTGTGATGGGCCTTAATGGCGTGCGCGACAACAACGAACGACGATCGCCGATTTCGTATCCGCCTAATGCGGCAGTAATCGGGTGGTTGTCCACGCCAGTTCAATGTAGCGGCCTTGCCGATATTCCTTTGCGATCGTCTTCTCATCTTCTGCGATCTCCTCTGGCGCCACATGTGACCCTTCTGCTAAGTGCCTACGCCCGCTACGATCTGATAGGATGGCGCGGTCAGGAGAAGACTTGCACCACTCTGGTCTCGCCCGAAGCAATTGGCTCCCTGGGTTGCCTTGTGCATTTCCAGACGAGGAACAACATCCCGATGATGGTGAAGTACGGCAGCAGCCGTCGGCTGGGGCGATCCATGTCATACAGGCGGCGGATCTCGACCGTAAGCGTTGGAACGAACGGCACGCGCTGAAACAGATCCTCAAACCCCTGGGTCCGGGCAGCGCCGGTTTCGGTAAGTGCCGGTTTCAGCAAGTGCCGGTTTCAGCAAGTGCCGGTTTCAGCAAGTGCCGGTTTCAGCAAGTGCCGGTTTCGGTAAGTGATGATGGCGACTGAAAAATGACCGCATCCGGTATGCTGAAACGAACCGGGCGAGCCTAACAAAGAGGAACCAGCACCAGCATTCCGACCTCGAGATTGCCTGGTCCGAACATCCAGGCTGTCACTGGGCGGGCCGACGGGTGGTGATCTGCCATCAGCCTTCGTGACCTTCGAACTCCCGTAAGATCCAGTAAGATTGGAAAGATTGGAAAGATTGCCTGTCAGCACATACTGGCCACGAATGTCGATTTCGCCGTCGGTGGCCATCGTGAAAAGCAGTAATGCATTAATTTTGGTAATGTCGGCCTTGCCCGCGAGATTTGCGCTGGCCGTCGGCCGGCTTCGCGCAATATGAACAAAGGTTCATGCTGCCTGCTAGCAACCAAATGTTAGTGTGCTGACGCGCGCGGTATTAAACCTTCCACACAGGGCTGCGCGTGGCCCCGGCCCTTGGCAAACTTCCCCTATGGGCCGGGTGCCACTGCCATTGAGCGCGCGCACCGTGAATAGATTGCCTGCGAATTGATCATTTTGTTTGGCCGGGCCTCTGAACGAAATGACTCATAATCCAAGCATGACGCAGGCACTCGGTGATCGCTGCCGCGTCGATCTGGACCAATCACAAACGCCGCATGGTAGAGGATGGCGCGGACAATATGCTCCGGCGTCGCCCCTTTTCCGGCTTTCTAGCGCGGGGGAGGAAATGCTAGCGTTCACCCCAAATCATCCGGGGGGTGTCTCACGACGGGAGGAAATCAGCTATGGTCGACCCGCAAGAACGCACCCTCAGGACGCACGAGCACCAGACCGCGTCCAAGCTCCTGCTTATGTTGCTGACTGTCGCGACTGCATGGTGGGGTTCGAGCAGTGTTGGTATGGGACAATCTGCGGATGCGCCAGGGCGCGTCGAGGGCGCAAGCGATGTTCTATCGCTCGGCACAGCGGCAACGGGAACAATAGCCGAAGTGCTGGTCACGGTCGGCGATCGTGTTAAGGCGGGCCAGCGTCTCGTCCGAGTCGAGTGCAGCAATATCGAGCACGAACTTCAGGCACGGAAGTCGGATCTGGCAGCCGCCGATGCAGCGTTTTTGCGCGTATTGCATGGACCCCGGCCCGAGGAAATCAGCATCGGGATCGCAAACGTCAACCTTGCCGACGCGAGATCGCAAGAGGCCGATAAGTCATTTCAGCGCACACAACAGTTGCATGAAGGATTTACAGTAACGCGCGTCCAGATTGACCAAGCCGAGCGAGATGCGCGAATTGCCGCCGCTTTGCTCGACGAAGTGCGCGCCAAGCTCGCCTTGCTCAAAGCGGGTTCCCGGGAAGAAGACATATCGGAAGCGCGCTCGCGACGCGATGCCGCGAAAGAGCGCGTGGACGAGGCGGCAGCGCGCCTGAGCTACTGTACGGTAAACGCTCCGATCGACGGGATCGTAGTGAGCGCCAATGTCGTTCCCGGCCAGTTGGTGAGTTCGACGGTACCGGTGACCTTGCTTACCTTGGTTGATGACAGCAGGCGGCGAGTGCGTGCCTATGTCGATGAGCGCGAAATTTCAAAGTTATGTTCGCATCAGCGCGCCCGTATCGCGGCGGATGGATTGCCCGCAATCCAGTTCGATGCGATCGTCGAAAGTATCGGACTTACGGTTGGCGAAAATCCACTTGCCAACAATCCATCCCGCCAGTTTCGCCAGGTAATGCTATCGGTGCCGGACAATCAGCAGCCGATACCAATTGGATTGCGGGTGCTGACGCAATTCCTAGCGTGTCCGCCCAGTCAGAGAGGAGGAGGAAAATAGCCTTCCTCCCGGGAACGGTTGATCGGCAGGATCGGGCAACAGCCGGCGCGGTTCGAAACCGCTTCTGGCCGCGCATTGCGCTGAGGTTGCCGTCTCTTGGCCTGATTTTTCGGGTGATCGCACGGCAGCGTCCAGTCCGCGTATGCGGGCGAGGCCCCGAGCCGGCGACAAAACGCACCACAAGGGAGTGGATTGCCGCTGCTCCAACATTACTCAGAATAAAGAGCAGTTAACCGTGTTTCCGTTTCCGTGGTAGTTGCAATTGATTGTCGTTATGGGCGGCTGCGACCCGGCAAAAATGGCTTGTTGCTGATTCGCCAAAATTTGTTGTTGATGCGCCCATTGCTCGACAGCTGCGGTGGCGCGTTGTCTTTGCTCCAAATCCTGCTGAGGTTGATCCTCGCTTCGACTCGGGGCCTGGGATGCAATTTGCGTGTCTGCTTGCTTAAGACTCGCCTCAGCCTGTGTTGATATGTCTTTCCGGCGCTGGTTGAATCCCCCCCACGCAAGCTTTCCGCCTGCCGCTTCGGCCCAAAGCTTGTCAGATTCGGCGAACGAGTTGACGAGCGTCAACAAAATAACTGGACGCGTCTTTGCCGGGCCCTCCAACAGGATTTTTCGGCAGCGCTGCACATCATCACGGATCTTGAACAGCAGCTTGATCTGCTCTTTGGTGGGATGCGATTTGTCCGCCAGCATCTCAACGGGAGGCTGATTGTCGGCGCCGAAGTAGATTTTGTTCTTGATGCCCTCATACTCTGGGTTTTCAGCAACCCTTTGCACACAATCCAGTCCCAAGGTAGTGGGCTCGGCCGCGACTCTCTGAGTTCGCGTGCTCTCTTTTTGCCCACCGGTGATGCAACCAAGGACCGTCAAGCATATGGCGCAAATGCAGACTAGTCGCAGTGGCAATCTGCACATAGCGCTTCCCATCCGGTGGGCAAATATCGAACGTATTTCAACAGCGACCGGGTGCTGCGTAGCCCCTCCCCAAGGTCAATGGCCATCTCGTCCCCTTTCGGCAAGCCCTATCACCTTGCAGCTCGGCCGACCGCCTGGCTCGCTGGCTCGCCTGGGGGCAAGTGGCGCCCCGTCATTGACCCGCGGTCATTCATCCACGTGCGAGAGAGCAGCCTTGGCTCAAGACCAGAGGTGATCATCTGCAGAGAATATCGCAAGGCTCACCGCACGCAAAGCCGGCCGACGCACACGACCGGCCGGGGGCCTGCGGCATCGGCCCCGGGTGTGCGGCCGGTCCCGGCAGATGTTGCCCGGGCGGTCCCGGCGGGTGGTCTGCACGGGTGCTCTCTTTGTTGGCTCCTACTGCGCTCTGGCCGGGATCATCAACCCCAGAATCGCGGTGAACGAAATGGCCGCAGCCAATCGCAAAGTCCTGCCCATTGTATGGCTGGTGCTCTCTCGGTGCAACGTGCGGGGCCCCGGCCCACGCCACCGATATGATGTTTGCGTCGCGGACTTCGAACGCCTCAACATTCAGCCGCGTCATGACGCGTGATCCCTCAAGCTTTATGAAGACAGACATTACGAGCCGATGAACAGCACATTACCGATTGCCCAGATTTTTGGTCTTAATCAACTCCAAAGCTTCCTGTTCGGGCCGCCGCGCCGCCAAGCCTGCACGCTTCGCTCGCGGACAACAAGTCAGGATCGGCTCGCAGCAGGGGACTTTCATGGCGACCGATCGGCGTAAAGCCTGGCCACATTGCCGCCTGTCGGTACGGTAGGCGGCGAATCGATCAAGTCCTTCAGCAACCAAACCGCGCAGGCTCGCGGTCTCAAAGACCCCTCACCAGGGAGAATCACCTGCGTCCGGGCCATTTTCTTGATCGGCCCGGGGTCGCATCATTGGCAAAATCACGTCGGATCAAGCTAACAATGGATCGAACTTTGCCTTGGCGTTGGCGATCATTTTTAGCCCAGCCGGGTAGTCATTCTCAACGGCATGCTTTTTTCTGATCGGTTTTTTGCCGTTCCGTGTTTTGCGAAAGTTCCGCTGCTTGCCGCCTCGCGTGTGACCCCCAGCTATTCCGCCAATACTTTGGGCGCAAGCAGGAATCGCCAGCGAGACGACCGAGGGCTTTTGCCAGGATTTTCGCCTTGATCCATCCGTTTTTTCCGCTACCACGAAGCTGCATCGCGGCGAATCGCAAGACTGCTCGCTCAAACATTACTGGCAAATGGTTAGTCGATTCAAAAGAATTACCAACATTTCACGTGGAACTGAAAAACTCCTCGAGTAATTTTTCGGCTATGAGTTGCGGTCTGGCCCGCAGCAGGAGGACCCGGCAATGACGGCAGATCCCAAATCTGAAGCACTGTTTGCGTTGCATCGATTTGGGTTCGGACCGCGCGCCGGAACAGCAGCCGCGATCACTGCCGATCCGCGCGGCGCGCTCCTCGCGGATATTGAGCGCCCGAACGCCGCGGCGTTGACCGTCAGCATGCCGAGTAGCGGCGAAGCCGCGCGCGCGGCTTTCGAGGCGCGAGAGGCGCGCCGAGTCGCCCGCTTGGCACGCGAAGCGGCAAAGACGGCCAATTCTTCGGGCGTTCTGCCGGACGCCAGCGCGATGCCAAACCCGCCCGGCGCGCCGCCGGCGTCCGGAGCCGCGAGGCCCCCGAACTCCCCCAGAGTCGGCGCGAATCCGGCGGCCGTGGCATTGCAGCAGCTTTATCGCGACGAAGCCAAAGCGCGCATCGAGGCCGCGCTCAACGCCGAGATCGGTTTTGCGGAGCGACTGACGTGGTTCTGGTCCAACCATTTCTGCGTGTCGGTCGCTAAGAACGGGGTGCGCCCCCTCGCCGGTGCCTACGAGCGCGAGGCCATCCGGCCGCATGTGCTCGGCCGCTTCCATGACATGCTTCTCGCCGCCGAAACTCATCCGGCGATGTTGATCTATCTCGATAACGCACGGTCGACCGGCCCCCATTCGCAAGCCGGGATGAGCCGCGGCAAAGGCCTGAATGAGAACCTCGCCCGAGAAATCCTCGAATTGCACACTCTTGGCGTACGAACGGTCTACAGCCAGGACGACGTTACTGGATTTGCGAAAATCATCACCGGCTGGACGGTCGTGCCAGCGCGGCAAGAGCATGCCGGCGAGTTCATGTTCAATCCGAATATGCACGAGCCGGGCGTTCAGACGCTGCTCGGATTTGAGATGGATAACAGCGATTTCGAGCAGGGTTACGGCGCGCTCGCCATGTTGGCGCGTCATCCGGCGACTGCCAGGCACATCGCCGACAAGCTGGTGCGCCATTTTGTCAGCGATCGGCCGCTACCGGCGCTCGCCGAAAAGCTTGCCGGACGTTTTGTCGAGACCGACGGTGATCTCAAGGAAGTCGCCAAGGCCCTCGTGGCCGCGCCGGAATCATGGAATGCTGCCGACCGCAAGCTCAAGCGTCCGGCGGAATGGATGGTAACGACATTGCGCGCCACCGGCAGCGCCGAGGTGGATATCACGGCGTTTATGCAGGCCCAGAACCTGCTCGGCGAGCCGCTCTGGCGTCCCGCCGCCCCAAAGGGATTTTCGGACGACGATGCGGCCTGGATCGATGGGCTAGTGCAAAGGCTCGACATCGCCAACGCACTGGCGCGACGCGTCGGCGGCGTGACTGATCCCCAGCAGGCGCTCGACACCGCACTGGGCCCGCTCGCCAGTGATGACACTCGAACCGCTATTCGCCGCGCCGAGAGCCGCCCGCAAGCTCTGACACTTCTATTCATGGCTCCCGAATTCCAGCGGAGATGACAATGCGCAATCCTCATGCCTCTTCCCGCCGCGAGGTCCTGCTCGCTTCTGGCGTTCTGTTCGCCTGGACGTACTTGCCCAGGATTGCACACGCGGAAGGCCGCGATCCCCGGCTCCTGGTCGTCGTGCTGCGTGGCGCGCTCGACGGGCTAGCCGCGGTGGCGCCGGTCGGCGACCCCAATTGGACAGCGCTGCGGGGCGCCAACGCGCTTCGCGTCGATGGTCCGACGGCGGGGTTGCGCCTCGATGACTTGTTCGCCCTCAATCCCGCCATGCCCAACTTGTACCGCCTTTTTCGGGCGGGCGACGCCAGCATCGTTCATGCGGTCGCCACCCCCTACCGGGAGCGCTCGCATTTCGATGGCCAGGATGTGCTCGAAAGTGGTCTTGCGGCTCCCGGCGCCGCCGACACCGGCTGGCTCAATCGCGCACTCGGGGCACTTGATCCGGGTGGACGAATAAACCCGAACGACGGCAGCGCCGGTGGTCACAAAGCTTTCGCGGTCGGGCCGGTCACGCCGTTGGTGGTGCGCGGGCCGGCGCCGGTGCTGTCGTGGACACCGCCGCGCCTGGAACCCGCAACCGACGATACGTTGATGCGCCTGCTCGAGCTCTATCGGCACACTGACGCCGACATGGCGCGTGCACTTGAAGAGCGCATCGGGCTTGCCGCCATCGCGCGCGCCGGCGGCATGGAAATGACACCAGGCCAGGCCCGGCCGGCAGGAGAGGCCCAGGTGCGAGCCTATTTCGCCGAATCCGCCGCCAGTGCTGCGAAATTCATGGCAAGGCCCGATGGACCCCGGGTCGGTGCGATCGCCTTCGACGGGTGGGACACCCACGCCAACGAGGGTGCGGTGAACGGCCGGCTGGCGGCTCTCTTGGGTGCGCTCGAC
>JASHYD010001032.1 GCA_030043175.1 Xanthobacteraceae bacterium
TGCCGATCGCGCTCTCATCAAGATAAAGGGGGTTTGAAGGATCAAGCCTTTGAGTTCGGTCCGGCAGGACTCGGATCAGCAGAGCAGCAAGCTGATCGAGGACGAAAACGAAGACGAGCGCCAATCCAACATTGAATGCCGAGTGAAAATTGGCTGCCAGGCGGGCCGGATCGGGATCGATCTTGACCAGGAAATCGGCGATCGGTTGAAGGAATGGAAGGACCACCGCTACGCCGACTATCCGATTGATCATGTTGCCGACGGGAAGCCGGCGACTCGCCGGATTGGTTGCGGTTCCGCTCTCAAGAATGGGATTGACGGCGGCGCCGAGATTGGCGCCGAGGACGAGCGCAAGAGCCGCAACCGGCGTGATGAAGTTCGAATAAGCGAGCGACATGGTGAAGAGCACCACTGCGGCGCTCGAATGCGCGGCCCAGGTCAGAAGCGCTGCCAGCGCGACGCACAAAACAGGCTCTCCCGTGACCGCAGCGAGCAACGCCCGAACGCTCGGGGCGGTCTCGGCGGGCGTCAGCGAATCAAGCAAGATGTGCAGCGCCAGCAGCATCAACCCCAGGCCGATCGCCACGCGGCCGACGTCGCGTATCCAGGTGCGCCGTCCCCGGTTGAACGCGACGAGCCCAATCACAAACAGGGCGGGTGCGATCGCAGAGAGGTTGAAGGACAGGACTTGCACGATCAGCGTCGTGCCGATATTGGCGCCAAGCATGACCGCAAGCGCCGGGACCAGATCAACATGGCCCGCCGCCGCGAACGACGTAGTCATTAGTCCCGTGGCGGTGCTGCTCTGGAGCACGGCGGTCAGGCCGAGGCCAGCGAGGAGGGCCATGAAACGGTTCCGCAGCGCGCTACCGAGCACGCGCCGCAGGTCGCTGCCGAACGCGCGCACGATCCCGCTGCGGACCATGTGAAGGCCCCAGAGCAGGAGAGCAACGCCTCCCATTAAATCGAGCATCACCATGCTTGCCATCTGCGGCACCAGCTATGCGGACGTTGAAAGTTCACATCTAGTCGCCGGCAGGGGCAATGCAAGATCGCCGGGTTGAGCCTGAGGCGGCCGACCACTCAAGCGAAGGCTGTCGCCGGCGTGCGTCATCTATTGTCTGGTTTCTCCAGCTCGTACCGGCATCGAGCTGGTGCCCCGCGGAACCAATGCGAAAGCAGGACTTCTGGCCTGCAGTGCTCACTGGTATCCTTTCGGTTGAAGCAAGGATCGCTAACAGGCGCGGTGCCAGAGGGCAGGCGACCGCAGGTCCGTGGGACCCGATCAATGACAACCTCGGCCCTGAATCGGCGATTTAACAACCGCACGAAACCTCTAAGTAATGGCCCTGCTCTTTGCAGTGGGTAGCTCTTTAATTAACCAACGGTCCCATATTCGATTAACTGTCCCCGTTGGGTCCCGGCGCGTTCGCTGCCGGGCAGGTCAAGCGCCAGATTACTCCTGATGGCGGATAGAGAAGCTCGACTTTGCCAGTCAGGCTGCGCTCCGTCATCGTTTGCATAACTAGGGTACCGAACCCTCGCCGCTTCGGCGCAGATACGGGTGGTCCATCGCGTTCGACCCAACACATAATGAAGGTGTCGCCGTCAGTCGCCCAGCAGATATCAACACGACCCGTATCCGTCGATAGCGCGCCGTATTTCCCGGCATTGGTAGCGAGTTCGTGGAGGGCGAGCCCGACGGCCTGCGCGAAGGCCGCCTTCAGGTTCAGCTTGGGGCCGTGGACAGCAATTCGAGAACCGATGAGATCGGCGAAATGCGCGAGCTGGGCACGTACGAGGTCCGCGATATCGACCCCCTTCCATTCGTTGCGGACGAGGAGGTCCTGATTGGCTGAAAGGGCCTGGATACGCTCCGAGAAGCGGTCGACGAAACCTTCAGCGTCTCTGGCGGCGGTCTGGTGTGCAATCGCGTCTACGACGCTGAGCATGTTCTTGGCGCGATGATTGACCTCGCGCATGAGGAGATGCTCGTTTTCCTCTCGCTCTTTGCGTTCGGTGATGTCCTGAACGGTGCCACCCAAGCTCACAGCCCGTCGCTCAGCCCCGGCACCTTCAAAATACGCAAGCGCATTAGCCTCTACCCAGCGGACCGTGCCGTCTCGCCGCCGAACCCGGTACTCATGATGGAGGTACGGCTTCGGATTGACAGGATCGAGCGCCGCCTGGCGGTTCGCCCAAAACCGTTCCACGTCGTCGGGATGCACAAGCGTCATGAGGTCCTCGGTCGATATTTCATCAGCGGTCACGTCGAAAATTTCTTTGAAGCGCGCATCCCCAGAGCCCACGTGGCGGAGCGGGTCGTACTGCCACCACCCAAGCCGGGTTGCGTCGAAAGCGAGTTGCAGGCGATCTTTGCTCATCTGGAGGTCCTGCTCCGCCGCGTGTCTCCGTACGGCGGCCCCACGAAGCTCGTCCATCAGTGTATTGACCTCGGCGACCGGGGTTTCGTCCGACGACATCGGACCGCCCGCGCCTAAAGCGATTGCCGCGCGACCTGTGTGACTGACCGAATGCGCGATAACCCGGCCTAGCCATAAAGCTGAGCCAAGCACCAGCGAAAATCCCAGCAACGCCGTCAAGCCGATGGTCCGCCACGTCGCCCGAACCGGAGCGTCGAGCAGAGCCTTGGGCGCCCACACGGCGGTTTCCCAGCCGGTCAATGCCGACGATGTATATGCCTGCTGCGATGATCGTCCTTCGGGGTCGGTAAACTCGAAGATGCCCGCGGATTCTGCACGGCGTCCCTGCTCCCGTGCCAGCTCCTGCCGCACCAGCGCATCCTCCTGCTGGGACGATGCGATGATGTTGTGCGCGGCGTCGGAAATCATCGTCTGCCAACCTCGCGGTAGTGCATACGAGGCGATCAGACCTGCAAGGGCACTTTGATCGGTTAACCTGACGAGGGCGTAGCGGCTCTCGCCGTCGATCTTCGCGGACACGATGATGGCGAACGTAAGCTGCCGACCCTCGGGCTCCATGAACAGGCCGGTGACCTGCGGCTTGCCGGTTGCGAGGGCCCTCTCCGCAAGCTCCGGGACGACCGTCTTCGCGGGTGGCGCTGAGGTATCGACAAGCTGCCGCAGGTTGCGATCGATAAGCACGATATTGCCGCTCTGACGCAAAGCCGCAATGGCCTCGGCCTGCCGACGGAACGCGGCGAAGTCGCCTCGGCGCAGCGAAGGTGCGGCAGCCAACGCCTGAAGCCTCTCGACCTCAACGCTGATCTCATGGTCGACTTCCGCCGACAACGCGCGTGCTTCGTTCATCAGGTCCTTGCGGACCTGATCGAGCTGCGCATCGGTGATCCGAAATCCCGTGTACGCGGCGAGCAGCAGGAGCGGTGTAATGATCACACATGCGAGCATGACCAGCAGCTGCCACAGGGGTCGGGGCCTCTGGAGCGCTGCCATCGTTCCGATCCGCAAGATAATGCCGGCGGCAACGCAGAGATGGCCAACGAGGGACGGCAGCGGTGGTGTCTGGACCGCGCCGAAGAACACAGGGATGCCGGCTAAGTAGGCGAGCAGGCCGAACGCCGCCATGATGCCACCTAGCCCAGAGAGCAGGATTGCGGCGAAGTGATACTTTTCGACGCGGGTGAGCGCGAGTGCGGCCCCTATGGGAGCCAAAGAGAAGGGCATCCCGACCATCATCCGGGACGAGGCCGGGCCAGGTTCCAGCACAGCACCCTGCGGCACCAGCCAGACATTGATGCCGAAATCGACGCCGAGCAGAGTGAGCGCAGCGACGGCGGTTGTGGCACAACCGACCGCGACCGCGAAGCGCGACTCCTTGCTGCGGTGCATGAGGGCGAGGCCGAGGGCCGTGAGACACAAGGCTGTCATGGGTTTCGTGCGAGCGAAGCCCGAGACCCAGCTCGACAGCAACGGCAGCCCCGCCCACCAGCCGATCAACGCCGCGACGGCAATTGCCAGCGCTGCGAAGCCAGCAGCTTCGCTCGCGCGTTGTCTCTTGAGATTGCCGGCCTGATCAACAAATACTGTCACGTAGGCTCCGGACGGTCAAAACCGTGGGCCGGCAGGCGTTCCCGGACGAATGGTCGAACCTGTCCGGCGATGTTTTGAAGATAAGTAGCTGCCCACATGGGGCTACGTCCGGCAATAATTTAATCGAAGCTGGAACAGGAGGGGTGGCTGGGAGTTATGTCCCGCTTGGAAAGCACGAAGCGCCAATCGGGCTGATGGGCCCCCATAACGGATCGCACCAAGTCGCGGCCAGGAACAAGGTCGTTGGGTTGGCGGCAGATCTTCAGTAGTGCCGACGAATGATAATTGAAGTTGCTCTTATCCTCGCTTGGCGCAATGTCGCTGGGAAGTCACTCTGGGAATTCGCCGACGGCCTGAGTGCCCGGTTCCGCGGCATGTGGGACTAATGCGATGGTCTCATGCAACCAGTGTCGGCGGGCGAGACGCACGTCAAAATCAACCAGATTGCCCTTTTCCGCCGTAAAACTCGCGTCGCTCGTTCTGACGAGCAGCGCCCGAACCTACTCAATGCAGACGATGTTAGGCGACCGGAACCATCGGTATTCGCTCGCCCGTGTCGCGGACGTATATCGGTTCCGGCCTTCTTGCGCAAAGGTGCGGAGCCGCATCATACGACTACCACCAGCAGGTACGCATATATTGAGGAAAGTATGTATGGAAGCTCCGCGCGCCACGCCTGTACGATTTGCGCCCCAACCATGTATGACTTGTGCACATAGGGTCAGGTCGGGGCTTAGGCAGGTCGCGTAGGATGTGGACAGGTGGGATATCCCGGAGGCGCCGGTGAACCGCGCAGCGATGGAGGGGAGATCATCAGGAAATGTCCGCCTTGGGCGCTTGCGAAATGTCGGGCTCTCAACCAGCTCCCTTCAATGTGCGCCGTTGGTATGTCAGCAAAATTGCGCCCAGGTACAACGGCGACAAGCTGGAAACGAAGACCGAATTGACTGCCACGGTGGTGGGCCGTCGCACGTCATCACGATGCGTCAGGGGTTGCTCATGAAGCCTGAGACACTGGCGCAGCTCCAGGAGAATCGAATCGAGGTCTTGATGACGGCGATCCGATGCCAGCATCGAGCGGCCAATTGGCCTCTGCAAAGCCATACCCGGTATCTGAGGCTGTGCACAATCACAGGTGACGAGGGTGCCGAGCATTGCTTGTATGCTTGTTCTGTTGAGGTTCTCTCAGTCCGGGGGGGACTTATGCGTGTTCTGTATGTGTGCACCTCGATGCTGGTGTTCGCCTTCTCGCCGTTGCTGTGCTCGGCATGACGACGTCGCAGTGCCGTCCCTCGATGTTCGTGTCTGACAGTCCGTACTCAGCAAAGACAAGAACACAGGTGGATCACCAATTGCGTGAACATGTTCACCTACACGAGATAACGAGCGGCCAAGGGCCACAAACGCTGCGGTCTTGTCCGGGCAAGCGGCCGTAGATTTACGGCCTGTAATCAATCATACTATGATGGACATCGTTCGCTGGATTTAGCTACGCGTGGGGGGGCTATATGCGGCAAACTCTGACCCGGGAGGTTTGCGGCGGAATCCGCACTGACCCAACGATTCCCTGGATTGGTGCGATCGGGCTCGCCATTGCGGTCGGCGTCGCCCATTTCCTGGCC
This sequence comes from Xanthobacteraceae bacterium, assembly GCA_030043175.1. The sequence continues at coordinate 5,654 of JASHYD010001032.1, forward strand.
GCGCAGCTGAGCTTTGCGCTTACCGCGCGATCTGATGGCCTTGCCATGTTCTGGCTTGCCGGGGGAGTGTCGTCCGGCGTCGTGATTGTGCTCGGCCGCAGTGCGCGATTGCCAGTCGCCAGCGCCATAGTGGCTTCGATGATCGTTGCCACTCTGATGGGCCATCGGAATATCTGGATTTCGACTGCTTTCGCAATATGCAATGTGGGGGATACCATATTGGCCGCATGGCTGATTGAGCGCTATTTCGGCTCTCCTTTCAGTCTCGGCAGTCTACGCAACGTGCTGGGTCTGCTGGCGGCCGCAGTCGTAGCAAATGCCGCCTCAGCGGTTGGCGCGGCGGTGGCTTCCGGGTGGCTCCTCGGCCCCGCACCGCCGATTTGGGCCACTTGGCATCATTGGTTCATATCCGGCGTCGTGGGAAACATCACTGCTGCGCCGCTGGTAATCGGCCTGGGCGCCGCGCTGCACGCACCACCGCCGCGCCACGAGATCATTGAAGGCGTCGTTTGGCTTGTGGCGTTGGCGGCCCTGATGGTTGTCATTATCGTTTTGGTGCCAGAAAAGCCTTGGGAGTTGGTAGCCCCTGTGGCCCTGCTGTTTCCGATCCTTTTGCTTGCGGCCCGTTGCCAGCCGGTGTTTGCCGCCGCGGCCGCATTCATTGTTTCCCTTACGATTGTTTGGACGACAACCTTCGGCATTGTGCATTTCGGAGATCCCGCCCTTCCGATCGGCGACCGCATCGTGGGCGTCCAGGCCGCCATCCTGGGCGTCGCCCTGTGTGCATATGTTCTTGCAGCGCTGTTCGCGGAGCGGCGGCAGGCCGCAGCGCACCAGCGGCTACTAATCGCCGAACTCGACCACCGCGTCAAAAATCTGCTCGCGCGCGTGGCGGCTCTGGTCATGCACACGCGCGGACGCTGCGGGACTATGGACGAGTTCGTCAAAGCGCTTGAAGGCCGCATTCAGTCGATGGCGAGCGCGCACGCGCTCCTGAGCCAAAGCCGCTGGTCCGCCGTGAGCCTTACCAGCCTGATCCGTCATCAGCTCGCGCCCTATACGACCGACGCAAACGCTACGATTAGCGGGCCCGACGTCATGGTCACCTCTGCGCAGACCCAAGCGGTCTCCTTGGTCTTTCACGAGCTGGTCACGAATGCTGCCAAGCACGGTGCCCTGTCGGGGCCGAGCGGCAGAGTATCCGTGAGTTGGGAGCGTACCGGCGCCGTTGCGGCGGCAATCCTGACGATCACGTGGCAGGAGCTTGGCGGCCCGCCGATCGCGGCTCCAGTCCCATCCGGCTATGGCTTAAGCCTTATCCGCGATCTCCTTCGTCATGAGCTTGGCGGTACCCTCGAACTGACATTCCCTTCCGATGGCGAACGCTGCAAAATTGACATTCCCGTCGGGCGAAGGTGAGGCTCGGAACGGCGAGTTTCTGAGGGGCCTCGGGTCTCGGCTGCTCAGTGGTCGCCGCCCTGGCCAACTTGTCCCGCCCAACGCTCTGC
>JASHYD010001033.1 GCA_030043175.1 Xanthobacteraceae bacterium
AGCATGTCTTGTCGATTCCGAGACCGCTCATGAGATCGAACTCATGGTCGATGGCGATGTTCTCGACAGTTATCGCGGGGCCTTCGCATACTGGCAGGACCGCCTGCGGGCGCGCATTGCGGCCGGTCTTGGGCGCTACCTCCCCGTCCGCTCGGACGCGAATCTTGAGCGGCTCTTGATTCAAGACTGGCGGCAGCGGGGTTTGCTCACCTGAACCGTGGCGACGCAGGAGTTCATCATGCATGGTGCGAACAATATGGCGTTTGTCCCCACAAACATTAGCAATGCTGGGGATGCGATTGTCCGCGTCGACCGCCTGTCCAAACGCTACGGCCGCACGCTGGCGCTCGACGAGGTCAGCCTTACCGTCAGGCCGAACGAATTGTTCGCACTGCTCGGCCCGAATGGCGCCGGCAAGACGACGCTCATTCACATCCTGTGCACCATTTTAGTCCCGAATTCCGGCACCATCACGCTCGCGGGCTTCGACGTGGTCAAACAGCCCCTCAAGGCCCGCCGGCATCTCGGCGTGGTGTTCCAAGAGCCTAGCGTCGATGATCGGCTCACAGTGTTCGAGAACCTCAACTTTCACGGCCTAATCTATCAAGTGCCGGCCGCCATCCGTCGCCGGCGCATCGATGAATTGCTCAAGCTGGTGGAACTCGAAGACTGGCGCCACGCACTGGTGCGCTCGCTCTCGGCAGGCATGAAGCGCCGCGTGGAGATCGCACGTTCGCTGATCCACGACTCCACCGTGCTCGTGCTCGACGAGCCCACCTCCGGCCTTGACGCGCAGTCGCGCGAGCGCATCTGGGCCTATCTCATGCGGCTGCGCGGCGAACGTGCGCTGACCATTATCGTCACCACGCATTATATCGAGGAGGTCGAGGGTTGCGATCGGGTCTGCGTCATCGATCAAGGTCACATCATGGCGATCGACCAGCCAGCGGCATTGAAGGCAGCCTATGGACGCGAACTGCTGCGCGTCCTGCCCGAGGACGATGCGGCCGCCGGTGCAATCCGTGCTTACTATCCGGGCGCACTGACCGGCAACGATGGCGCGATCGTGATCGAAGCCGGCCCCAATGCCCCCGAAGCGTTCCTCAAGCAGTTCGGCAGCCGGGTGCGTCGGCTATCGATCGACAGTCCAAGTCTCGAAAGCGTATTCCTGTCGCTCACCGGGCGCGAGTTGCGCGATCAGCCGGCCGGAAAGCGCGAACGCACCTATGCCTTCGGCCAACGCGGCGGCGAGCATACGCGGTAGGCCTGGTGGAGCGAGGAGGGAGGCAAGCGTGGGTCACTTGGGCGCGCTTTATGCGATCTGGCTGCGGGAGGTCAAGCGGGCGCTGCGCGACCGTGGGCAGTTGATCGGCGGATTGAGCCGGCCGATCCTGTGGGTGATCCTGCTCGGCATCGGGCTCAACCCCTATTTTCGCGGCGAAGTCTACGGGGAGGCGCGTTTCGTCGTCCCCTACACATACCTTCAATTCATTTTTCCGGCCGTGATCGTCCTCAATATTCTATACACCTCAGTGCAATCCGCCGTGTCGGTGATCTGGGATCGCGAATTCGGCTTTTTGCGCGAAATCCTGATCTCGCCGATGCCGCGTTCGCTGATCTTGTTTGGCAAGATACTGGGCGGCGCCACGGTCGCCATGATGCACGGATCGCTGGTGCTCGCGCTCGCCCGCTTCGCCGATGTGAGTCTGGCCCCGACCGACATTCTCTACGGTCTTGCCCTGATGTTTCCGCTGTGCTTTGCCATGACATCGTTCGGCGTCATCATTGCCAATCATATCCACAGCTTCGAGGGATTCGCGGTTTTTGCTAACGCCGTGAGCCTGCCGCTCTACTTCACGTCGAACTCGGTTTTTCCCCTCGACCCGGCGCTGACGCACGCCCAGGCGCTGGTAGTTTATCTCCAATGGCTGGTGTTCCTGGTCGAGATGAATCCGCTTCGCCTATGCGGTGGACGCGTTGCGTGGAGCCTTCATTCACTTTCATCAGTTCTCGCCGTCGATGGGCCCCCCAATCATCGCTGCGATGGCCGTCGGGTTCTTCGTTGTCGCGCTGTACAACTTTCGTAGGCCACGCACATGAATGCGAGCGGGCGGCCACGCTGGGTCGGAGACGCAATCGCGATTGCTGGTATTGCCGTTCTGTTCGCCGTCCTCTACTTGCTCCCGGCCGATTCCTCACTCAGCCAAGTGCGCCAAGCTGGAATTCTACGGGTCTGCGTGCCCACCCTCTATCCGCCACTGGTGACCGGCAAATCGGATGCGCCGGGATTCGACATCGAGTTTGCACAGGCCGTCGCCGGACGACTCGCTGTTCGGCTCGTCATCAACACTAATCCGGCGATGGGCCGGGACTTCAATCCCCGCAGCTGGAACGTCACGCGTGCTCAATGCCAGATTCTGGCGGGCGGCGTCATCGTGTCCGACCTGACGCGGTCGTTTCTCGATACCACGCCGCCGCATCTCAAGACCGGGTGGGCGATGGTGGCCAAGACCATTCCGAAAAATCTTGAGGGTCTCAAGGTTGGCTTCTATTCCGGCCTGGTCGGCCTTGATCGCATCGCGCTAAGCCGATTTCTTCAGACCGAGAAGGCGCTGATTGAGATCGTCGCAAGTGCCGACGTGCTGGCCGAGAGTTTGCGCGCTGGTCGCATCGGAGCCGGCGTGAGCGAAGCCCTCATGGCACGCCAGATCGCCGGAACGATCGATTCACAAGTGGCTTGGCTTCCGGAATCGCTCGGGCGCTATCCGGTTGCGTTCGGACTTTGGAAAGGCGACCTCACGCTGAAACGACGCCTGATCGACGTTATCGATGCGCTTGACCGCGAAGGCTTGCCGGGCGATCTGGCGCGCAAATACCGGATCGTGCCCATTGAGATGACGCTTGGCGGGGCGTGACGGAAATCGACGCCCGAATCGCGCATCCGTATCGATGAGGGCCCGCGACCAGGCCTACCGAATTTTGCGCCAGAAAGTAGCTACGATCCTGGCACGACCAACAGGATTGCGTCGCGGATCGGCCGGACGACGGGTTGCGCCAACCCGGAAAGAACCAGCGCGGCCGCCAGTACGGTCACCTGCATTCGGAACCGCGAGAACAGCGGCATCAGGCCCGGGTGCGCCGCGCTCAACAGGTGGCCGCCGGTCAGTGGTGGCACCGGCAGAAAATTGAAAGCGGTGAACCATGCAGCCATTTCACCTGCCGCATTCAACGTCGCAAGCACGGTCGGAGCGACTGCGGCTGGCGTCACGAGCAGCGCCGGAATGCGCAGCCAGAAAAGCAGTTCGGCCACGACCAGGGTCACCGCAAGGCTTGTAATGACGCAGATGACAAGACCAAGGCGGCCCAATCGCAACTGCCCGGGATCGATGGCAATCGGCTGGATCCAGCCGAGTTGCGACAGGATCATAGCTGCGGCGCCGAGGATGTCGAGATGGCTTACGGGATTGAGCGTCAGCCGTTCGTCGAATTGCGGGCCGCGGTCTCCCAGAGCCCGGGCGATCGCCGCAAGCGCAGCACCGTGAATTGCCACGATGATGACACAAGCGCCGGCGCGAATGAGAAGCTGGTCAAGCGAGAGGTTGAACACGGCATGAACACCGTTCGCAACGTTGATCGGCGCCGATGCGCAGAGCCAATATAGCTTAGCCGCTCTTTCCGGGCCGGCGGATCGTGATTGATTGATCCGCCGGCCCCGCTCGGCTTCGCGCTGGCGTTTTCAACTTCGACAGTCGCCTATTTGGGGAGCGCGAAAACATATACGGCGTTGCCACCGCTCGGGCCGTCTGCTTCGGGAGTCATGCGCAGCGCCCCGACATTAAAGCCGCCGCCGGCAGCGACCGCGATATATTGGCGGCCGCCGACCGCAAAAGTCACGGTGTAACCCATGGCCTGCGAGGCAAGCCTCGTTTGCCAAAGGACCTCGCCGGAATCGGCATCGAGCGCCCGCAGGAAGCGATCCATCCCGCCGTTGAAGAGGAGGTTGCCGCCGGTCGCCAGAATCGGCGAATAGTTCGAGACACGGGTCTCCCACGACCACAAGGTCTTTCCAGTCTCGACGGAAATCGCGTCGATGCGGCCGACCTTGTCTTTGCCGGCGGCAAATTTGTACGTGTTCTGCGTGTTGTAGACAAATTGGGGTGCAGGATCCCGATCGGCGCGAGCCATCGTGTCAAAGCAGAGGTTTTGCAGCTGCACATACATGACGTTGAGTTTCGGGTTGTAGGCGCCGCTCGGCCAATCCCGGCCGCCCATATAGGTGGGACACATTTGATAAGTCTTGCCGACCTCCTTGAGCACGACCGCTTCGTTTACGGTAACCTGGCCCTTGCCGTCGACTTTGGCGACGAGGTTTTGTTCGTTGGTCGCCTTGGCCCATAGGAATTCGCCGTTGGCGGCATCAAAGCTCCAGGCGATGCCGGTTTTGCACGGAACTCCGGTCAAGGTCTTGCGCGGACCGCGCCGCGCGTCCGGGTTGACCGACAACATCCCGGAGGCGGTCGCATCTGGGTTGACCGGCGTATTGATGACCATCATCTCGTAAGTGCATTCCTGATCCCAGTTGTCGCGCGGCAGAACCTGATGTTTCCAGATGATTTCACCGGTCTTCGGCTTGACGGCAAAGCGGGTATCGGTGCCGGTCATGGTTGCGCCCGGCATATTGCGTTGCGCCTCGGAGGCTGGGCCGACCCCCGTCGAGCCGTAGTAGACGAGATTGAGCTCTGGATCGTAGGTGATCTCTCCCCATACGCCGGTCATCCAGCGCGATTCAAACGGCGAGCCAGCCCAAGTCTCGTCGCCCGGCTGGCCAGGCCTCGGAATAAGTTCGTTGCGCCACAGCTCTTCTCCGGTCCTCGCGTCATGCCCGGTGACATAACAGCCAAAACCCGCTACTTGGCAGGTGCTGCCGGCAATGACTACGCCATCGACGACAATCGGTCCGGTGGAATTGCTGACATAATAGCCGCCCCCACGATTGGTCTGCCAAGCCAGCTGTCCGGTGCGAGCGTCGAGTGCGACGACATAATTATCCCAGGTGACGAAGTAAACTCGATCGTTGTAGAGAGCGATGCTCCGTTTGCGCTGGCCCCAAAGGCTGTGCAATTGCTCGGGATCGGGCAGATCGCGCCGGTACTCCCAGATGAGGTCGCCGCTCACAGCGTCGATCGCCTGGATAACGTCTGCCGGATTACCGAGATACATGATGCCGTTATAGACGATCGGCCCGCTCTCGTTGACGCCCGGCTCCATCACGCGCGCCCAAACGAGCTGCAGGTTCTTCACATTATTCCTGTTAATCTGGTCGAGGGGACTGTAACCCCAGCCCTGATAATTGCCGCGCAGCAGCAGCCAATCATCAGGCTTGGGCGCGCGCAGCGTCTGATCGGTAACCGAAACGAAATTCGCAACGGTTCGCTGCGGCGGCACAGTCGTCTGCGGCGAGGATGCTGGGGGAGCAAGGTTCTGGGCCTGTGCGACCGCTCCCATTAAACAGGCTAGCGCGCCAGCCTGCAGAACTCGCCCAAAAGCGCGTGTCATGTCTCCTCCCTGCATAGCAACCTCCTTTGATATTTTGTGCGCAATTCGCCCGTATCGGCACGCGGCGGCGGCGAGGGTCAAGCAATAGCGAATACAAGGTGGTATGCCGAGCCTCTGCAGACCGTGCCCCCCCGCGCAACCGCACCAAGGCTGAAACCCCAACCGCACCCTAAGCCGAGCCAGGAATGGTCAACCAGGTCAGTTCGTTTGTCTATATGACTTCTCCCCCATCCGACAGGGAACATTTGCCAAACCGCCGCATTCTGACGCCGATCGATTTGGTGGGACACTCTGCAATCCGACCTGTCGGTTGGAAAAATATCCTGACAACTTTAGGAAATCATCCCGCGACACGAGGCAATGCGATTAAAAAAATGCAAACGGCGGAATAGTCAGCTTTCTGCGCTTTGTTGCGGTGACTCGAATGTATCGAGCAAATTTTCCTGTCGCCACAGTCGTTACTTCTCAGTACCAGCACGTTGGGCACCGCAGGTCGTTGCAGAGCTGCCAACGTGTTTCTGGGATTTAACGCGGTAGTGATTACCGAATTCTGCTTTGCGCCTGCAGGAACGCCAGTTGGAGCGACAATCACTGCAAGAACGACAAAGACCGGGGCGGTCAATTCAGACGAATTCGGCTGCTTGGCGAGGGCAAAGGCTATGCACAATTCCGCGCTGCAATCGGCATTTCGTAAAAACTCGAGCGCCCACTTGAACACATCGAGGCCTGCACTGAGGTCTCATCACCCGCTGGTGTGGTGGCGCAGTCAGCACCATCTTTTCAGCACGGCAGATTTGTGGTCAAATTTCATCATATCGTGGCGGATATAACATATAATGTCCTTGACGAGCCCTGATTTACACTCAACGACTTTCGGGGCGACCGGACGCGTAGGCGCAGCCATCGCGGATCATTTGGCGATTTTGCGCCGCACATCAGTCAAGCGCAGCAGCGGCAGCGGTTTGACTCGTTATTGTCACAAGACCGTCACAGCCAGCCAACAAGACCAGGAGTGAAACATGCGGGCACCTAATGGCCGGAAAGTATCCATCGTGGGGCTGTTGACACTGCTGTTGGCCGGCGTCTCAGCGTTCGCTCAGCAAGGAGCCGATCTTACTCGCATTCTGACACCGGTGAGCGACGCCATGCTGCGTGACCCGCCAGCTTCCGACTGGCTGATGTGGCGGCGCACCTACAACGGCTGGGGCTACAGCCCGCTCGACCAGATCAACAAGGACAACATCAAGAACCTGCAGGTCGCCTGGACCTGGTCGATGGTTTCAGGCGCCACCGAGACAACGCCGATCGTGCATGACGGCGTGCTTTTCCTGTTCAACTACGGCAACCGGATCCAGGCCCTCAACGCTGAGACTGGCGACCTTATCTGGGAATACAAGCGCGACCTGCCCGCAGCGCTGGTCGCCAACACGCCGAACCTATCAACACGCAACATGGCCCTCTACGAGGGCACGCTGATCGTCGCGACTTCGGACGCACATCTCGTCGCCCTCGACGCCAAGACCGGCAAGGTGGCGTGGGATCACGCGACCGCCGATTGGACCAAGGGCTGGCGCTATACGGGCGGCCCGTTCGTGGTCAACGGCAAGATCATCCAGGGCATGACGGGCTGCGGCAATGCCCAGCCGGGCGGCTGCTTCATCACCGGCCACGACGCCAGGACAGGCGCAGAACTATGGCGCGTCAACACCATCGCGCAGCCGGGCGATCCGAACTTCGACACCTGGAACGGCCTGCCGTTGGAAAGCCGGTTCGGCGCCTCTGCCTGGCTCACGGGCAGTTACGATCCCGAGCAGAATCTGATCTTCTACGGCACTGGCCAGCCCTATCCATGGATCGCTGAAATGCGCGGCACGCTCCCGAAGAAGCCAGGCGCGAAGGTCACGGCTCTCTATTCGGATTCGACGCTTGCCATTAATCCCGATAATGGCCAGATGCAGTGGTACCACCAGCACCTTGAAGATGACACCTGGGACCTCGATTACGTCTACGAACGCATTCTTGTCGATTTTCCGATCAACGGCGAAATGCGCAAGGCGGTGGTTACCTCTGGCAAGCTCGGCATCGTTGAGGCGCTCGATCGCACCAACGGACAGTGGCTATGGCACAAGGAGACCGTGCCGCAGAACGTGGTGGCTGCGATCGATTCGAAGACCGGCGAGAAGACCATCAACGTCGCGACGATCCCGCATATCGGCCAGACCACGATGAACTGCCCGTCCAGTCCCGGCGGCCGCGGCTGGCCGGCCACGGCCTACAATCCCCGCTCCGGCACGCTCTTCATGCCGCTCAACGAGCTTTGTGCCAACACCACCCCGTCGCCGCTCGATCCGGGACAAGCCTACACGGGCGGTGGCCGCGCCATATTCGCGCGCGTAAAAATGCCCAACAGCGACGGGAATATCGGGCGCATTGATGCTATCAATCTCGCCGACCGTTCGCAGACTTGGTCGTACCGTCAGCGCGTCCCCAACACCAGCGCCGTGCTGCCGACAGGTGGCGGCCTCGTGTTCTCCGGCGATATCGACCGCTACTTCAAGGCGTTGGATGATGCGACCGGCAAGGTCCTGTGGCAGATACGCACCAACAACATCGTGGACTCGTTCCCGATCACCTACAGCGTCAACGGCAAGCAGTATATCGCGGTCACGACGGGCAAGGGATCGGGGCTCGCAAGCGGCTTGTCGACGCTCGTTCCCGATGTCCGGAGCCCGGAGGGCTCAATGTTATGGGTGCTCGCCCTGCCGGAAAAAAGATGAGGGGAGTAGGTGGCTACATAGAGCTTCGAGCCATCCGGATGTAGTTCCATGTGCCAGGGACGCTGGCCCACCTGAATATACTTCATGACCTCGAAGGTTTTTGTGTCGACGAGGGCAACTCTATTGGCTGGTCCAAGTGCAACGAACGCCAATTCGTCGTCCTTCGACAAACGAATCCCGACGGGCTCGATGAGTTCTCGACGCACCCCAGGGACCTGAAAGTCGATCTTCTGGAGAACCTTGTGGGATGCCGCGTCAAACGGCCTAACCAATGATGTTACCGTCATCAACGTGGGCACACTCAGACCTGTGGTATCACGCCTGTGGGACGGTTACCGTGGGGCATTGCCATCAAACCCCGATCGGCAAACAATACGTTACGAGATAAAAGCCTACCATGGGTAAACATAGACTACTGGCTTTTCTGGCCTCAGTAGCAATCGCCGACGACGGTCGCGATGGCGAAGTGTGCGCCATCTGGGCGAGATCGACAATCACCTGACGCCATCAGGAAGCTGGTGGCAAAGCTAATTATAAGTCGCTGGTTATCAGCGCGCCGGCCGCGCCTTCAAGGTCGTCGCCACGCGGGAATCCCGAAAATTTGCGTAGGCAGCGCGGAGCATCCCCGCCCGTTGTGATGCCCCCGGAACGATGTGCCTCGTAGAGCGTTTGCGACCGGCTTCACGACGTGCTCGATGCTGAGTCGCTCGAACGGCAAGTTGTTGCCGCCGTCATTGCCAAAAGGTCCCAATAAAAATTACCAAAAGTTCCCGAAAATATGTGGAAGATGTTCTAGCGACAAGCGCCGTCTCCCGAGGCAGGCTGCGATTCGTTAGGCTAAAGGGGGGCCTGATGGGGCGTAAGACATCGGGCAGACTGTGTCCGCGTGGCCGGCTTGGTCGGCAACGGGACTTGCAAGTGTTGGCGACTGTCGCACTTGGTGGATTGATCATACCGGGCTGCGCGTCCGCGCAAACGGTGCTGCCGGACATCAACGTCATCGCCCCCACCCCGCTATCCGGACACCGCGCTGCGAAGCCGAGCACCGCTTCGTCGGCGCCTACGTCTCAGACCGGTGCGCCGTCCGAACCAGCTTCCGTGGTCGCGAATACAGACCCTACAGCAATCGATCGCGACAAGGTGCCGTCGAACACCGCTGTGCTGACGCCGAACGATTTCAACCATGAGTATACGCCCGACTTCCTTGACGCGTTGAATCGCGGGCTGCCCGGCGTCTCGCTCAGCGATCAAACCGGCAACCCCTTCCAAAAAGGACCTCAACTATCGCGGTTTCACGGCGTCACCGGTGCAGGGAGCGCCGCAGGGCATCGCAGTCTATCAGAATGGCGTGCGCGTCAACGAGTCCTGGGGCGATATTGTCAACTGGGATTTCATCCCGGAAAAGGCGATCGACAAGGTCTCGCCGTTTCCCAGC
>JASHYD010001034.1 GCA_030043175.1 Xanthobacteraceae bacterium
GGCACTCATAAGACCGAGCAGGTAAAACGCTGGCTGAAGCGCCATCCGCGCTTCAAGGTCCACTTCATTCCTACCAGCTCCAGCTGGTTAAACATGGTGGAACGCTGGTTCGCTGAGATCACCGGCAAAGCCGTGCGACGCGGCAGCTTCTCCAGCGTTCCAGATCTGATCGCGACAATCGAGGAATTCATTGAGGACCGGAACCGCGATCCGAAGCCGTTCATCTGGACGGCGCGAGCGGAGGACATCCTTGAGAAGATCGAGCGCTGTCGGCGGCGGCTCGAGGAAATCAAGCCCGGTTGCACGGTGCGCCGCGGGCGAAAAAAGGCCGCGTAACGTGTCTAGGCATTTACGCACCAGAACACTAGGTGGCTTGGCAGCTTACCTTTTGCTTTACGAGCCCAACGGCGTGCCGGGCGTTGGGCTGCTCGTCTTCGCAACCCTCTTCCAAATGTTTTGGCCGCCCCTGCTGGCGAGAATTGCGCCGGGTTCGCCAATGCAGACCAAGGACAATATTTTGTTTTTTTTCTTATCGATCACGGTGGGGGTGGTCGCGATGTGGCTGCTTTTCGAAAACCTGCTCGTCGTGATCTTGGTAACGGCGGCCTGGTTGTTCCTCTTCGTGATTGATCGCTAGGCAGCCGAACGACGTGCTTCCGTAAGCGCCAGCTGGCGCCTGGCGTTCCGCCAAGGCCGCGAGTGTAGCGATTATGGCTGTAACCGTAGTAGGACGCTACTTCAATCCTTTTAGCTTCCTTGAGCAGCTCGGCGCTTTATCGCCGCATAGCAGTGATCCGTCGCGGGAGTCCGTCACGCACGGGCTTGCGCGATTGCCACGTGCGCTCCTCACCCATGTTGCGGCGGATACGTTCCAGATACTTGACGCTGGCGCGGTCGCGCCCGTCGCGCTGAGCAACGATGGTGCGAACAGTGTGCCTCTGTGATCGATCTCAGCGACAGACTGCGCTTGCGCAGCTTGAGGACCGTCTCGCGTTGAGCATCGCTTGCGGCCAGCGATCGACCGACGTTGCGAGGAGGGTGCCAGGTGGCATTGTATTCCGGCACGAAGTGATTCCCTTGCGCAAGAGGGCTGCGCCGCGGCTACCCGCCCGGCATAGGTCCTGGCTCCGTTCACTGGCGTTCCGTCTGATTGGTGTTTATTGCAGGCGGCGCACCAATAATCATGGCCTGCTCATCAGGATGCAGATGCCCGCGAAAAACTCGAGGACAATCATTTTTTCTGTTGCTGGCTTTGTGTTGCGTGACGAACTGTTTTGCCAGCAACGGCGGAAGCAGCACGCCAAGGGCGCACTGTCATGTGCGATCCCGGTCTTGTGACGTTCGGTTTCTCACCCCGTCCTCGGAACAGGTCGCCTCGCTCATCCGATTGGCGATGTCAGCCTTGGCTTTGGCTTCAGCCCGTCTATTCTCCCATCCGGGGCCTCTCATAAACCAGGGAGGCTTGCCTTCAAATTGCACGCGCTGGCCAGTTTCGCCCTCATACCGCCCGAACGCATAAGCCATCCAGAAAGCCACTCGAACACGCGCCTGTATGATGTCATAAAGAAACCAGACAGCCGCGACCGCGACCACCACCAGAATGACTGTAGTCATCGGTTAACCCCCGTGCGAGCCGACGTGTTTGAGGGAAGGCGTCGCATCGCGTTTGCTCCCAAGTGTGCGCGGTGCACATGAACCCGGCAGTTGCTGCTGTCCGGCTCGCTTGAAGTATCAATTTTCGTTTAGCCAGCCAATTTTCTCAAGAACGCAGGAAACGTAGTATCGACCGATGACACCTGCGGGTTGCAGGTTGTGAATAACGAGCCTAACCAGACTGGCGCGATTGTTGATTAACACAATCGACAACAATACGAACGACCCGCACGGGCCGCGCGGGGTTGGGCCGATCGTGGGCCAGCTCGATATGAGGCGGCGGAGGGACTCGAGTGTTCCAGAGGTTTGTCCTCGTACGTCTTAACCCGAAATATGGTCGTCTCTGGGAGGTGATGAGCGATCGCAACTCGCCCATTTGCGTTTCTTCCAAAGACCGGAGACGTTGAGTCGCGTTACGCGCATAACGATCGACCGCACCGAAGGCAAGCGTGTGCGGTCCGTGGCGGTTTATTTCCCTGTTCGAACGTTACGCTCGTAAATGATTGCTCTCCTGGCTTTACGTTCTGCTTTTTCCGCGAGGTTTCTGGCCTCCCGCCGCGCCCATTGTTCAATGAGCGCGGTTGCCGATAGGTCATAGTACCGCGCGATTCTGTCGAGCCGCTTTTTCGTGCCGATTGCAAAGACGAATTGAACGCGTTCTTTGTCGCTTTCGAGGTGTTGCTCGCGTAGCGGGCTTGACGCTCCGCATTTGTCAGTGCTCGCTTTACCTTCGCTGCCATGGGGCATGATTTCCCATTCCGTTACGCGGTAACGTTGTATGAGGTTCTCACATGCACAAGCAAGTCGACATCGCGCTTGCCTACCGGGCGCAATCGCTGATGTGATGCTGTGTCGGTTATGGAACGAAACGACCGGCCCGCCATGGCCCGTCATCGGAAACGTTACATTTGAGCGAGAAAATGCGAACGAGTAAGTTGAGCACCCTCGCGGCTGCGGTTTTGCTGCTGGGTGGCACAAATCTGGCGATTGCAGCCGGTCACAAGGGCCGCTCCGAGAGTGCAACGGCAATGGGTCGGGGCGATCTCAAGAGTTTTGCCGGAAGAACCCGTGGCATTGGCACTGCCGCTCCCCCTTCCGCGGCCCGGCAACGGAAGGCGCAGCCAGAGGCCAAGTCAAGCCCGCACAAACGAGCGGCCTATCCAAGGGGGAAAAAACAGTCATTGGGCTCCCGGATTGCCTCAACTACCAGGATTATTGGCGTTGCCGCAATGTGCGGCCGACGCGCGGCCAGGCAACGAAATCTGCACCCAGAGGCCAAGCCGCGCCCGCACACGAGCCTCGCCGTTAACGCGGGTCAAGTTGGTCTATTCGGTCTTGCGCGCGCTGTCGGCCGTAGCGTTCATGGCTTCGTGCAAGGGCGTGTGCGCCCAACATACATGTTGTCCCGATCCCGCGAGTTCGGGGCCGAGCCATTCGTCCTGGTGAGGGCCAGCTTTCGTCCTGGTGAGGGCCAGCCGGAGTGGGTCGGCCGAACCTGACCCGAAGGAGACTTCGGCGTTCCACCCCGAACCTAACGGCCATAGGGGCATGAGACGCCCAGGTGCTTCCAGGGAAATTCGCAGGACTCATAAAGCGGGTCGCCCGCCGGCTTTGGCTTCGGCTGCACGGCTTGCGCAGATGGCTGTGTCGGGTGCCGGCGGCTCTTGTAGTGTGCCGCATGTGCCGATGTGGCAAGCAGGACAGCGGTGACAGCGGAAACGACGATATTCAGGGTGCGACGCCGCAAAGGGGTGCTCCGCGTTGGTGCAGCTTCTAGCTGCTGTATTGGCGTTTAGACGATTAAATTCGCTGTTAATGTCCGGAGGGTGGAAACATGGGCGAAGCCGTCGAGTAAGTCCTCCCGCGAGGCCGCTGCCCGCTCACATCGCATCAAGACTTAACGGCGTTCAACTGCGCGGGTATTGAGTGCGCCGAACGGAATGGCGACCGTGCTGGCTGGCCGCTACCTGCCCAGCAGCGACGACTCAGAACACCGTTTGGAGTACGCCGTCATTGTATCACTTTTCAGTGAAGCCTGCGGTTGGCTGGAAGCGAATGGAGCCATCGTCGGCAGGTACGGCTGTCGCGTGTGGACCGTCGATAATCTCGGCAAAAGATATTGTCGCTTGGCCGCGCATACCTACGGTTAGGCAACAAGGCGATCCCACCCGCGTCGAGAACCATCCGTCAGAATGTTGTCCCCATCTAAAATCAATTTGCTCCCTACAACGTGCGGCCGGGGCAGCCGCTGCCGTGGCCAACACGGTCCGCTTCCTAATACTTCTGAATCAACCAGACCTGAAACGATGACCGCCTACATACACAGCCATACATTCTCCCAGCTGGGCTGGTGCTAGAGCCTGCGGTGGGCGTGGTGTTTGCGACACGCTCCTTCCCGGATTGTAAAAAGAATAGGCGGCGCGACTGCGACCAAGGCAAAAGCCAAACGATTGCCAAGCGACCTGAGGCGTAGCCGCTGGTAGCGTTGCTCGTGCTCGCGTCCGGCATGACCTCGGAAGAGCACTGCGCGATTGAGCGATTGCGGTTGCGCCGAGGAGTTTGTACGCGCTACTGTCGCGATGATCATTATGATCGTGATCAGCCAGCGACTGGACCAGCCGCGAGTAACGACGGGAGTTCTGCGATGAGCTACACGAAAAGAGGTGTGGTCGTCACCGATGGCCAAACGCGGGACAACGCCGTACCGGCGCGTGCGGAGGGGCCGCCCGAGTCATTCGAGCGCGGGACAACGGCTATCAAACTGTCCTTGCTCGGCGCGGCCCTGTTCGTGGCCATTGCTCCTTTCGCTGCGCAGTCTGCCGACGACTTCAAGTTTCCCGCCGGTTACCGCAGCTGGTTCCACGTCAATACGATGGTCGTCGATAAGGCGAGCCCCCTGTTCGAGCAGATTGGCGGGATGCACAACGTTTATGTCAATTCGAGGGGGCAGGCGGCACTCAAGAAGGGCGTGCCTTTTCCGGACAAGTCAGTGTTCGTAAGCGACGTGCATGAAGTCACGATATCCGATGGCTCGTACGTGGAGGGCATGAGGAAAGGATTGGCGGTCATGGTGAAGGATCAGAAGAAGTACGCATCGACGGGCGGGTGGGGTTTTCAGCTTTGGGCAGGAGGCGACCCTAAGAAGGCTGTTGTCACCGATGCCGCCAAACAGTGCTTCGAATGTCACCAGCCGAAAAAGGACCAGGACTACGTGTTTTCGACCTACATCCCGTGAGACGGGGCCGCCTCCCTGTGGAGGCGGCGCCGGGCCTGTCCCAGTCAGATAAAATTATCTCGGCGTCCAGATGGCGACGGACAATTCGCGCGCGGCTTTGAGGTTGCGCAAAATCCCGCGGTTGGAACACCCTACCAACGGCAAAGGTGATGCGCTTGCCCGGGTGGGACGCTTTTCTATGACAACAGTGTGGCTGAACATTTGTCAGACTCCTCTGTGTCCGGTCTGTGTCCGGAAACCATTGATCGGCCACCATAACGACACGCTGATCGCCCGTGTGTCACTCCTTCGAGTAACGCCACATCGACACGCGGGGGCGCCGAATCTATATGGCTGAACTTCCATTACTGCCCAAGGCCGCCGAGTTGAGCGACGCGTCAGATCGTCCGCAATCTGGGGTACACCTGCAAACGTGGTCGGGAGGGCGCCCCCGTCCCATCTGAAACATGGGCAGTCCAGGGCTTGTGCGGTGCAAAATAGACCGCTGCACCCATTTTCGCCAGTTACGACTTGGTCCTTTGATGAGTTGGCTACATGGCGAGCATGGCGACCACCGGGCACTCGCGGCGTGCGCACAGCGGGAAGCGTACCGTGGATCAGTCTCCTGCGCCTCATTGACGAACGCGCGTTAGAGCGGTTCTTGTCACAGGTGATGGCGCGGTGCGACCCAATCAAAACCTTAAATACCGTTTCGATCTTTTTGGACAGTGCTGAAAGGAATGGGAAATGAACCGTCGCGAAACGCTCGGGGCCCTGTTGCTTGCTCTTGCCCCGTCATCAGTGCTCGCTGCAAAGCCATCTGTCTCCACGCTGATTGGCACTGGATACAAGGGCTATTCGGATCGCGAAGTGAATAATCCATATGGTCTCGTGATCGGGCCCGATCGCATGCTGTATTTTTGCGATCTGGACAACCAACGCATTCGGCGGCTTGACCTGAAAACCCTTCTCACCGCTACCGTCGCCGGCAATGGTCAGCGGGGCTATAGCGGCGACGGCGGATTGGCCACTGCCGCCGCCTTGAATATGCCGCACGAAATTCAGTTCGACGCGGCTGGGAACTTGTACATCGTCGAACGCGACAATCATGTGGTTCGCAAGATCGACGCCCGGACAGGCGTCATCTCGACATTCGCTGGGACCGGTATTGCAGGATTTTCCGGGGATGGTGGGCCAGCAACACGTGCCCAACTGCGTCAACCTCACAGTATTGTGATCGATCCCCGGGGCAAGCTGCTTATTTGCGACATCGGGAACCATAGAATTCGTCAGGTGGATTTTTCCAACGGCATGATCGAGACCTATGGCGGCACCGGCGAGCGACAGGCGACCCCCGACGGTGCGCCGGTGAACAATGCGCCGTTGAACGGGCCGCGAACAATGGTGTCCGATCGTGAAGGCAATCTGTATCTCGCGCTTCGCGAGGGCAATGCGATCTACCGCATCGCGTCGAAAACCCAAACCCTTCACCCTCTGGCTGGTACCGGCGAAGAAGGTTATTCGGGCGACGGCGGCCCGGCCGCCCTTGCCAAACTGGCGGGACCTAAGGGGCTGGCCTATGGGAACGGCAAGCTCTTTGTCGCAGACACCGAGAACCACGTCGTTCGCAGCATCGCACTCGATACTGGCATCATCACAACCGCGCTCGGCACCGGCCGCAGAGGCGATGGTCCCGAGCCAGATCCGTTGCAATGTGCACTCGCGCGGCCGCACGGCCTGTTTGTCGATGCTGATGACAGTCTCTATGTGGCGGACAGTGAGGCGCACCGCATTCGAGTTATGAAGTAGAGACGCTCGCCCGGCTACACATGCGGCCGGACTTCGCAACTACCTTGATGGGCCGTAAGATCACTCGTGTGCTGGCTGACGTACTCGCTGAACGGCTGAACATGAGCGGTTTGCCTTCCCTGCGGGGGTTGCTATTAGCCGCCCCGCTCGATCTTGTGCCCTTCCAGCGAGGAACTCCTGCCCCGATCTTCGAACGCTCGCTGAGGCCGCGGCTGTATAACTTGTCGAGATCGGCAAGAAGACGAGGATCACACCGGCCGATCTGCCAGTAATGTGGCCGACCAAATTCGAACTCGTGGTCAACCTCAAGACCGCTAAAGCTCGGGTTCGACGTGCCGGACAAGCTCCTGGCGCTCGCCGACGAGGTGATCGAGTGAAGACGCTGTCCGCTGCACTGCATGAGCCCGGAATTGCTGAGTCGGCCCCTTGGGAATTTCATCCCGAGCCGCCCACAGATCCGGACGTGAACCTCGCGATTCATCCGGCGTGCCATCGCACGAAGGCTGCCGCCTTTTGCTGATTATCGGGCTCCTCCCTTGTCGGTTGACCCGACCCAGCGGCGATTGACCGGCCCGCCTTCGTTCCGCGGCGGCGCGTCCCTTGACACGACGCGACCAAAAATGGACCATTTTTGTCGGCCGCGAGTGTTGTGACGCGTTGGGCTCGCGCACGGTTCTATGCTCGGCGCCGACGGGAGGAACATCTATGACCTGCATTGGTGGGCGCACGGCACCGCGAATAGCTTTTTTTGCTTGCGCTTTGGGGCTTTTGTTTCTCGCCGCTCCGCCCGGCGCGCGCGCGCAACAGCCGGCGCCACCGCCGGCCGGGTCGATCTACAGCGTAACGTCGATCGACGTCGCGGCGGATGCGTACGGCCAAGCCATCGCGATCCTCAAACAGTACCGCGATGCGGCGCAAAAACAGCCTGGAAATGGGGGCGCCAACGTGCTGCAGGAATTAGGCGCACCGTACCGATTCGTGGTTTATGAAACCTGGGCTGATCAGGCAGCCTTTGATGTCAACGACAAGGGTGCTGCGTCGAAAGAGCTCGCCGACAAGCTCAAGGCGATCTCGCCAGCGCCCTACGACCGCCGCGCCTATCGCGGCGTTACCGTCGCAGCCGCGAAAGCTCCCAAGGGGCCCGGTGCCGTCTACCTCAACGTGCATCTCGATGTGCTTGTGCCGGGTATCGGGCAGACCCAGGCGAGTGCGAAGCAGCTCGCCGACGCGTCGCGCAAGGGTGTAGGGAATCTCCGCTGGGATCTCGTGCAGTCGACGCGCGGCGCCGGCAATCACCACACCATCTATGCGGCGTGGGAAAGCCGCAAGGATTTCGACGATTTCCTGATGTCGGGCGCGGAGCTCAAGTTCCGTGACGTGATCGCACCGTTGCTGGGCTCGCCCTATGACGACCGCCTCTACACCTTGGTTGAGTGACCACCAAACCGTCGAAGGACACGTCCATGCGTCACATTGAGTTTTTTTTGGCGGCCGGTTGTGTTGTCGCTCTAGCCGGCATGCCGGCGCTCGCGCAGTCGCCGAACGAGCCCGTGTATGCGATCACCTACGTCGGCATTTCCCCTGATTGGACCCTCCAGGGCAGCGGCCTACTCAAGCAGTACCGCGACCAGAGTCTCAAGGAGCCAGGCGTACTTGAGTTCGGTGTCATGCAGGAGGCTAACCGGCCCGATCAGTTCATGATCGTGGAAGGCTGGAAGGACGAGGCGGCATTCAAGGCGCATGAGAAGGGCGCCAACGCGTCGGTGTTCAATTTCACCCTAGAAGCGATCCGCACTTACCCACCCAATCAATTCGTGGCACGCCCGTTCGCGACGGCAGCGGCAAAGCCAGCGCCTGCCGGCGCCGTGCGTATGATCGAGCATGTCGACATCATCCCGTCCCGCCTTGCCGAAGTTCAATCGGCCTTGAAGGCGCTCGCGGAAGCAAGCCAACAGGAGCCGCGTGCGCTGCGCTTTGATATCTATCAGGTGTCCGCGCCGCGCACGAACCACTTCGCCATCATCGGCGCG
>JASHYD010001035.1 GCA_030043175.1 Xanthobacteraceae bacterium
CCGCCGAACATAGAGTATAGAGTCTGAGCCAGCACGCCATGGGGCGCATTTACCCCACGGCGAGGCAGCCGAAAGGGCTTATGGGCGACGGTGTTCAGCTTCGGCCTGTCGAGGGTTGCGGCCGTCCTGACCTGGGCGCCAACCAGTGCTTTGCATCACAGAAGGGTCGCAAACCCTGCATCTCACGGGCCGATACTTGAAAAAGCCGCGGAGTTGAGGCAGAAATGTGGAGCACCTCAAACGCGGTGAGGCGGGAGATCGGGGGATGCGACGGCGCGAATTCATTGCGGGCCTCGGCGGCGCGTCAGCTTGGCAACTGGCGGCGCTTGCCCAGCAGCCCGACCGGATGCGACGGGTCGGGTGCCTGTACCCGCTCGGGAGGAACGATCCGGAAGCACAGGCCCGCGTGGCAGCGCTTCGAGAAGGGCTCGCGCAACTCGGATGGACAGGCCGCAACGTTCAAATTGAGGAGCGGTTTGCCGAGGGGGATTCCGATCAAATGCAGACATATGCGGCCGAATTGGTCGGTTCGGCACCGGATGTCATCGTCGCCAACTCCACCCCCGCGCTTGTGGCGCTGAAACAGGCGATCGCACTATTCCGATCATATTCTCCATCGTCAGCGATCCAGCTGGACAGGGTTTCGTCGCCAGGCTGGGGCATCCGGGCGGGAACATCACCGGCTTTTCATTCATCGAGTTCCCGATGCTCGGGAAATGGGTGGAAATGCTCAAGGAGATCGCTCCAAGCGTCAAGCGGATAGCCCTAATGTTCAACCCGCAGACCGCGCCATATTACGCGGCCTTCCTGCGCGATTTCGAAGGCGCCTCAGCAACGCTCGCCGGTGAGCTTTCCGCAACACCGGTGCGTGAAGAGGCGGAGATCGGGGCTGCTGCGTCGGCATTTGCTCGCGAATCCGGCGGCGGTCTAATCGTCGCGCCGGATCCATTCACAAGCACACACGGCGCGTTGGTGATAGCGCTGGCTGAGCGGCATCGACTCCCCGCCATCTATGGCGTCCGGCATTTCGTCAAAGACGGCGGGCTGATCTCATCCGGGCCGGACACGCTCGATATGGTCCGTCGCTCGGCTTCATATGTCGATCGCGTTCTGAGGGGCGAACCGGTTGGCGAGCTGCCGGTGCAAGCGCCAACCAAGTACGAGTCGCTGATCAATCTTAAGACCGCCAAGGCGCTCGACCTTACCGTGCCAGTGAGCCTGCGTGCTCGCGCCAATCAGGTGATTGAATAGTTCTTTGCGGACAGGTGGCGTCATCGTGCCATTGCCCGTCTACATTCATTTCCATGCAACCCAAACTACAAGAGGAAGCATGCCGATGCGGCGGCGCGAGTTCATCGTTGGGATCGGTGGCACGGCGGCCCTGGCGTTTGGTGCGAGGGCACAGCAGCCGCTGCCGACGGTAGCATTTGTCAACGCCAGGTCGGCTGCTGCATCGCAGCGCGCTCTGGCTGCGTTCCGCCAGGGCCTCGGCGAAACTGGACTACGTCGAGGACCGAAATGTGGCCCTCGACTACCACTGGCTGAACAACCAATTCGATCAGTTGCCAGCGTTGATGGCTGATCTCGTGCGCCGCCGCGTGGCCGTTATCACCACGCCCAGCAATACCCTCATCGCGACCGCGGCCAAAGCCGCCACCGCAACGATCCCGATCGTCTTCAGCGTCCCGATAGACCCTGTCAAGACTGGCCTTATCGCGAGCTTCGCCCGACCGGGTGGCAACGCCACCGGCATCCATTATTTGGCCCTGGAACTGTCGGCCAAGCGGCTGGAACTCCTGCATGCGTTGGCGCCGAAGGCCACCCGCGTGGCTATTCTCGTCAATCCAGCCAACGGTCCGAGCGCAGACGAAACATTGCGGAGCGTTAAGGACGCTGCCAGCTCCATCGGGCTGCAAACAAAGGTTCTTACGGCCAGCACGAGCGGCGAGATCGATGCGGCGTTTGCGAGGTTGGCGCACGACCGTGGGGATGATGCCTACGGGAATGATGTCCTCTTTGTCTCTGCTGATGCGCTTTTCCAAAGCCGCAGCCAGCAACTTATCGCCTTGACCGCACGAGACAGAATTCCTGCCGCTTATCCAGATCGCGCCACTGTCGCAGCCGGAGGGCTGATGAACTACGGCGCCGACATCTTCGAAATGTATCGTCAAGTCGGTCTGTACACCGGAACTATCCTCAACGGCAGCGTCAAGCCGGCGGACCTGCCGGTGCAGCAGTCGACCAAGTTCGAATTCGTCATCAACCGCAAGACCGCCAAGGCCCTCGGGCTCGACGTTCCGCTGATGCTGAGGGTGGCCGCTACTGAACTGATCGACTAACAAAGCGGTGGCGCTATGGCTCGGGGTTCGCGGTCACTCGCGTCGATTTCTCAATCGGATCATCCCACACCACTCTCTACATCGTCGAGTTCGTCGCCTCCTGGGCGCCACCATAGCCGGCATAATTGATGAGGTGACGCGCGTCCACGCACCAGCCCGGCGACCGAACCGACCGGCGCAGGGCAGTCAGGGTCGGTCAATTGCCCGGCCGGATCGATCCGCTGGTCCGGTCGGCGGTCGCATTGAAAACTTCGCAAATGTGATCTACCTCACACTGAGGTGCGGCTAATGCCGTTTAAGCTTAATTAGCTCTCCATTATTGAGAGCACGGCCCCAGCCTCCCGTCCCCAATTGCCGCGGGAGGCGGGGGCCACCGCCGGCTTCACAATGATCTTGCCGTTCGTGCGCCCGCTGTGTCAAACTGGGTCGTTATATTTCCATGAATACTGCGTGAAGATGCAAATGTTACCACCGATCGAGTTCTTCATGGGCATGCTCGCTGGTGGCCTTCTCGGCTATTTCGTTGCGATCATGTTCGACAGGGGCAGCGAAGCGGGCCAACGATAGGCAACCTTGCAGTGGTTACTAAACCACGGTCACGCGTCGGGCTCTTCATTCTAGTTTTCCACCGGGACTAGCCTGACCTTACGCGAAATGGCTTTACCGGAAATTTCATCCGCGTGCCCGACGGTCAAAAGAGGATGTTTGTGCAAAGTCGGGGAGATTTCCTGCTCGAGTCGTTGAGAATATTACAGAACTCGGCAAGCTGGGCCTCGTGGTCCAATCCAGGATCGAACTCGACAACTCAAGGGCCTATAGCAGCCCAAGCATCCGGTCGACCAAGTGGGCCGCCGCAATTCGTTGATGTACTACGCTGCATGGCGAGGACGCCCTCACCGGGAGCAGGCTGTGGCGCGTGTGGGCGGTCGGCGGAACACCACGCGAACGTGCGAGGCGGTGGGCTTAAGCGCGGGCGTGCGCCAGGCCGCAGGCTCGGGTGATGTCCGCCGTGCGCGCTGCCGCCTCGGCCGCACCGGCGCAGGAGAGGACAAGGCGGTCGAAGGACGCGCCGGTCATCTCGACG
>JASHYD010001036.1 GCA_030043175.1 Xanthobacteraceae bacterium
CGCCGCGATGCGCCCGCTGCGATAGCTTCAATCACCCGTTCACGCAGGTCCATCGAATACGGTCTCGGCATCGTTCCCCCAGCCAAAGCGAATCAATGCTGTAGACTCGCGCATTCTTAAGTCACTGGGAATCCCTCCGTTTGTCCGATTCTAAACGAGCGAAAGCCGCTCTAACGGTAAGAAGCGCTTTGCTTCACCCATTCTAAGCAGGTCGAATGTTGACTCGTTCAGCACGATCATCGTGGTAGCACAGAGCGCCTTTCCGTATTTCGATGTCGTACTTATTCCTGAATCGTCCATCGTAGTTTCGTTTGCCGTGTCACCCTCCGTCCAGTTGGCTCGTGGTTCGACGACAGCCATCTTCAGGTGGCGTTGGAGTTCCGGCTGGTCGCAGGACAGCTTCGAGGTGCTTCTGGCGAGCAAACGCTCCGCGAGCGCTTCAATTTCGCGCCGTTTCATGATGATTCCTCCCGGGTTATCGCCGAGATCATGGGATGGGAGGAGGAGCATGTCGAAAAAATCATCCGCCGCTATGTCGGCCGCAACGCAGCGACGAAGGCGGCCGTCGCACAACTCAATCGCATGGAAAGGGGTGAATAACCAATAGCAAAACCGACGATGAAAAAGTGGCTAAGTGCCAGAACAGGCAGGGAGACTTTGGTTTTCGACGGCAGTCTCGAAAGTTTAGTCGTCACCGCAATTATCTCGGGTTCAAACGCTCCTGGCTGCGCGGGAGAACGAGACGTCAGGCAAGAACATACCGCATAGGTGCGACATTTAACGCACGGGTGTGGCATTTCGCGTTTCAGTTTGTAGTTGATCAAGTGTCGGCCCTTTAACGCTCGAAACGCCAGCGCAGGTCCGCTGAACCAAATGGTTGGGTTGAAGCTCGAAGGCGGCGCATGATGCCTCAGGAGCCTAACGAGCAGGTCCGGACATGTTTCGACCGCGCCTTTGATGCCAGGCGTAACGCGGAGCGAACAGCCGACCCCGTGCGAAAGGCCGACTTCATCGAAATGGAGAGGCGCTGGCTGGCTCTTGCCCAGAGCTATGAGTTCACTGAACGTCTTACAGACTTCACCGCGGCAAGTTCGGAGTGGCTACAGAGGTTCCACGAACGGCGTACCAGGCAAAACGATGCATCGCGGCCGCAAAAAATCATTCAGGACAGTAGCGTCGATGGTCTCTTTGAGCGCATGTGGCTCGCTTCCATTGTCGAGTTCTGCGAAGACGCAATATTAAGCACCAATCTCGATCGTATTATTACAAGCTGGAACAAAGGTGCGGAGCGGCTCTTTGGCTATTCGGCCGAGGAGGCCGTCGGCCAGCCGGTGGCCATCCTGATTCCACCCGAGCGTCAAGATGAGGAGTACACGATTTTTAGCCGTATCTGGCGCGGTGATCGCGTCGATCATTGTGAAACTATTCGTCGGCGGAAGGACGGTACTCTGATCGACGTTTCGCTCACCGTTTCACCGATCAGAGGTGCGGGAGGGAAAGTCGTCGGCGGTTCAGGGATTGTCCGTGACATTAGCGAGCGTAAGCGCAGCGATGCGCAAATTGCTGTTCTTTCTCGCGAGGCAGAACACCGCGCTAAAAACCTTTTGGCGAATGTAAAGGCGATGGTGCGTCTCTCGCAATCCGACACACCAGAGGGTCTAAAGAAAGCGATCGAGGGGCGCATCGAGGCGCTCGCCA
The DNA here is from genome assembly GCA_030043175.1 of Xanthobacteraceae bacterium. The sequence goes on from JASHYD010001036.1 coordinate 1,699, forward strand.
ATGTCCATTCGCTTTTCGCCAAATCGCGCTGGACCGGAGCCGAGGTCGGTAGTCTGGTCAAGCAAGAGTTGTCGCCTTATTCCGGTGGCGGGGAGATGCGCACGCTGATTAACGGACCGGCCGTCATACTAACGCCGGACGTGGCCCAGGCGATGGCGGTGGCCCTGCACGAGTTGGCGACCAATGCCGCGAAATACGGTTCTCTATCCGTGACGGAAGGCCGGGTTTGCGTCGAATGGTCGCCCACCAGAGACGGACGGCTCGTGCTGCGCTGGACGGAGGCGGGAGGTCCCCCAGTCAAGCCGCCGACGCACAAGGGTTTTGGTACCAGCGTGATGGGGAGCATCATACGAGACGGGCTGAAGGGCCGGGTAGTGCTCGACTGGCACACTGAAGGTCTTACGTGCGAAATCGCCGTTCCGACATGAGCATATATGCGTCAACGAAGTCCGAGAACAAACGATATCGAGGCCGCAGTTCGACATGTTGTCGAGGGGCGCCGGATCATTGACCGTCAGCGTCGGCTACCGATCGACTGCCCAGAGCCACGACACCCAAAGCACGCCTCCCGGCACTTCTTCGCATAGAGCGCCTGGTAATCGTCCGGCACATCCTCCGGGATGGCTTTACGCACTTTCAACGCCCTTGATTCCCCGGCGCGATTCGAGCCACTCGGAACGCCATTCTGCATGACCCTTTTTTATTGAAGGGCCAGCCGAATGTTTTGCAAGTTCAGTAAGTTGTTGTCACGCCAACATGAGCTTGACGGGGTGCAGGTCCGAATGACCTACCCTCAGTTCGCCGGAATAAATACGTATGGCTTGAAACGGTCGGTTTCTGCCTGTCCGACATATTTCCCGATTTCCTTGTCGAACTGCGCCCAGGTCTTCCACGGCCGATATTCCATGAATTCAGCTGACATGCGCGAGCCGACGCCAGGGATCAGCATGAATTCGTCCCGCGTGCCGGTGTTGAGATTGATAGGTACGAAAGCCTTGCGATAGAACTCCCGCGCCTGCTCCGGCGTCACTTTCTGCTGCACCAGGAACAGGTTCAGATCGACCACGCTCTTGAAGGGACGCCGCTAGATCAAGCCCTTGACAAGGGTGGGCGTCATGGCAGGAAGCGCTTGCAGCTCGGTTTCCGTGGCGGTGTTGGGGTCGATCAGCCCTTTGGCGGCCTGTGCCCCAGCGGGCGATCCATGTATCGCCAGCAGCGCCAGAGCAAGTGCAAGCGTTCCGATAAAGCCGGCCCGGTATATCGCCATTTCAGCTCACTCCTTGGAAGGCTTGGAATCCGAGAACACATAGGCAAGCCCGAGCAAGCCAAGCTGCAGCATCATACCGGGAGCGAGCAGGGGCGGCGCCTTGGCGCGCAGGATCTTTTCCAACAGCTCCCACTTGCTCATGTCCGGATTGAGCTCCAGCTGGTACTCGGCCGACCCTCGAAAGTGCGCCGCGAAGCCGATGAAAGCCGCCAGCACGAACAGCCCCATTACGATCTGTGTGGCGCGGCGGCTCGCCAGATCGTGACGCCTGAACTCCCACCACAGGACGGCCACCGCCACCACGATAAGAACCAGAGGTACGAACTGCAGCGGCTGCTCGTAATGCTCAAGCAGCACCAGCTCGGTCACGGTGCCAACGAGGCCCAGTACGAGAATGACGAGAATCCACCGGCGCAACGGCCGCAGGCGGTCGGTTCCCGCAGAATAGGCGCGAGCCTGCAACGGTTGTGCTTCCATCGGAGTCCTCCTCTACGAACGGCTCCGAGCCTCTCTCGTCAACGCCGTCACCGTGGCGTTGTACTTTGCCATCGCGGTGTTGACCAAGGCTGTGGCCTCGCCGACGTCAGGCTTGTCCGGCATCAGCGCCTTCTCGATCTCGATCATGCCTTTCTCGATCGCCACATAGTCGTCGGCCGAGTGCGCCTTAATCATGTCCTCGATGCTATCCCAGGTGGCATCGAAGTCCGCGTAGGATTTCCGTGCTTTGCCGAAATTTCCAGCCTTGAGGGCCGGCACCACTTCGCGCAGGTGAGCGCGAACGATGCGCAGACGGGCGATTTCGTCATAGAGCGGATTGAGCGGCGCCGCCTTCGAGACCATGTCGATGGCTTCGTCATATTTGACAAGCATCGCCTGGGCGTCCGGCAAGATGGCCGCAGTGTCAGGATTGGGGGCGCTGAGCGCCTTCTCGATCTTGGCCTGGAGGACGTGCTCCAGAGCATCGTACATGTCCTTGCTGCGAGTGTTGATGTACACTTCGATGCCATTCCATGCTGAATCGTACGCTTCGAAAGCCGTCTTGGCACCCGCAACGTCGCGGCGTTGCAACGCCGCGATAGTGTCCACCAGCGTCGGCCGCACCGACTTGATGCTAGCGACCTCGAAGCGCTCCGGCTTTGCGGCTTCCGCGGCGCCGCCTTGTGCGGGCTGAAAGAGCATTACGAGACCTGTGAACAGACCGAGACCGACTGGACGAAGCATCTTTAATTCTCGCGGGATCATTGCGTCCTCCCATCGCTATTTGCGAATGACACTAAAGAAGCACGCAGGGCATGTCTAATGCGAAATTTTTGCAAGCAATCCTGAATAACCAGATGGATATCAATGCCCTGCGCCACTACCGGCATGTGTTCCTGCGAGCGCAACCGGGCGCATCGGCTCAGGATCACTTATTCCGCCTCTCGCTCCGTTCCGCCGCCATCTCGCGATGGCGGACCTTGATCCAGGCGCGGCACGGACCGGATCGATAGCCGCCCGCCGCTTCGACACGATGACCTCAACGCCGCATCTGCCTTCACAAATCCGGTGCATTCTCGGAGGCTTTTCGGGAGAGGATCGAAGAGGCTTGGATCGCCGTCCAACCGCGCGACGGGTCACAAGGGCTCTGCTGGTCACTAAGGCCAGCCACCGCAATGCGGCCGCAAACAAGCCGCCGCCCCATGCGGCTTTGCACGTCGATCGCAGGCGGCGCAGACCAGGCCATCAGCCACATGATGCTCAAGGGGATCTCCATCCTTCAACACCGCCGCGCCGGGAACCGCTCAGGCCGGCCCGCAACGCAGCTCCCGCAAGATTCGCCACCTCGGGGCCACGACCACGGGAACGGTTGGTCAGGGCGCAGGCCGCGGCCATTAGCGTCGCGACCGATGGTGCCCCTGAACGAACTCGGATGGGACTCTAGGCTCGGGCTTGTCCTCCGCGGCCATCCCCTCCGCAACCAGCCATGTCAGTGATATAGTCGCTTGCGACATTTTGCGGGAGATTTCCACGCGGCCAGATTTGAACTTATGGTCGTCAATATGACGACCACCAAGTCGAGCGGGGTGACGATTCTCGATTCTTCCCTATTGCCCACCAGCGAGGTGATCGAATGAAACGATGGGAGCTTATCACGACGCTCGGCGCGGTGACTGTGCTGGTTGCGATGATTAGCAGCTTCGCCTGGGTGAAATGGGGAGCGGCAGACCGCGCCGAGTCGGCGGTGCGACGTGACGGTAAATCCGGAGGTTTGCCACATCGGTTCATGGAGCCAGCTCTCGCCGAGGCAGAAATCGCGCGTATGCAGCGCAACGAATCACGCTTTCTGGCTGATCTCGCCCGCCACTATCAAATGCGGGGCGACGCCGGAACCGCGCTGTTGTTGGCGCTGGAGAGCTTGCCGGGCGGCGCAAGCGGCAAACTGCGGGGCACCGCGCAATTGACGGGCGCGGTGGCGGCGGGCGCGGACGACATCGATCGGGTCTACGTGCCAGAATCGGAATTGCGGCTCGATGGCGCGTGGCGGGCGTTACGCGAGCTGCACATTCTCCTCGCACATAAGTATGCCGTGAATGACGCGGTATTCAGCCCCGACGGCACGCGCCTCATCACTGCATCCACCGATAAGACAGCGCGCCTTTGGGATGCCAAGACCGGCGAGCCGATCGGCGCTCCGCTGGTCGGTCATGCCGACCGGGTGACGGCCGCAGCGTTCAGTCCCGACGGCACGCGCCTCATCACGGCATCGGCCGACCGAACCGCGCGGTTGTGGGACGCCGCGACCGGCCGTCAGATCGCAACTCTCACTGGCCACACGGACGTTGTGAATAGTGTGGCATTCAGTCCCGACGCCACGCGGATCGTCACTGCATCCAGGGATGAGACGGTGCGATTTTGGGATGCCACCACCGGCCAGCCGATTGGCGCGGTGCTTGGGCGAGCGCTGGGCAGCGTGCGCACCGTCGCATACAGCCCCGACGGTAAACGCATCGTCACCGCATCAATTGACAAGACCGCGCGGCTGTGGGACGCCACGACCGGCGAGCCGATCGGCAAGCCGCTCATCGGCCACACGGATCGTGTGACCAGCGCCTCATTCAGCGGAGACGGCAACTACATCCTCACCGCGTCCTGGGACAACACTGCGCGACTTTGGGACGCCGCGACCGGCCAGCCGCTGGGCAGACCGTTCAATTGCGGCGATCGCATCACCGGGGCGGCATTCAGCCCCGATGACGCGCGCATTATCACGGCGTCCATGGATGGAACGGCCCGCTTCTGGGACGTCGCCTCCCGCCAGCAAATCGGAGCTCCACTGGCCGGCCATGCTGGTATCGTGAACAGCGCGGCGTTCAGTCGTGACGGCAAATACGTCATCACCGCATCGGCGGACGGAACGGCGCGACTTTGGGACGCTACGCCGGCCAGACAAAACGGCAGGCCGCTCCTCGGCCATGCAGGTGTCGTAAGCAGCGTGGCATTCAGCCCCGACGGAATGCGCATCGTCACCGCATCGGGTGACGAGACGGCGCGGCTATGGGACGCCGCGACCGGCCGTCAAATTGCCGTGCTCGTGGGGCACGATGGTTTCGTGTCAAGCGCGTCGTTCAGCCACGACGGGCAACGTATCGTGACCACGTCCAGCGACGCGACCGCGCGATTGTGGGACGCCGCGACCGGGCAGGAAATACGCGCACTCTACGCCGGCCGTCCATATCACGTGAACGGAGCGGCGTTCAGCCCGGATGATAAGCGCATCGTCACCGCATCAGACGACCCCACGGCGCTGATTTGGGACGCCGAAACCGGCCGGCCCATCGGTGAACTCAGCGGTCACACCGATCGCGTGACCCGCGCGGCATTCAGTCCTGATGGCAGGCGCATCGTTACCTCATCCAGGGACAAGACGGCGCGGCTGTGGGATGCAGCATCAGGCGAGTCACTTTACACCCTCGCAGGCCATACGGACGAGGTGAGCGCAGCGGCGTTCAGTCCCGACGGCAAACGCATCATCACCGTCTCCGCCGACAAGACCGCGCGACTGTGGGACGCCGAAACTGGTGTGCAAATTGGTCTACCGCTCATCGGACATGCGGCCACTGTGAGCACGGCAGCGTTCAGTTCCGACGGCCGGCGCATCGTCACCGCGTCCTGGGACAAGACTGCGCGACTGTGGGACGTTGATTCCCACGGCTCGATCGCCGTCATCGCTCATCCAGAGAGAGTGCTAAGTGCCGCATTCAGCCCCGACGGCAAGCACGTCGTGACCGCGTCCAGCGACGGGACCGCGCGGCTGTGGGAGGTCTTTGCCGATACCCAGCAATTGATAGCGGCGGCCAAAATGGCTGCTCCGCGCTGCCTGACGGCGGAACAACGCGAGGCGTCCTTTTTCCTACCGGCCGGGCCACCGGCCTGGTGCATCGAGATGGCAAAGTGGCCGTATCAGACGGCCGCATGGAAGGAATGGCTTGCCGACGAACGCGCGGGAAAAAATCCGGGCCTACCCACTGAGCGGTGACATTTATATTTGGGCCGCGACAACGCGAAGCCTCTCGGCGGTTTGAAATGTTGTTGTCCGCCCGAGGGTGCGAGGCTCGCCGGTCTGCGGTAAGCCTCGGAGGATAACCGGAGGTGGCGTGCGCGCGAAGAATGTGACGGCCCATCTCGGGCATTTGGGCGCCTGCGGCGCCAGCTCGCGACTGTGAAGAGCGCCATTCAAGATGATGCGCCATCCATCGCGCCCGTACAGCATAGCACTATTGCGGCCGCGGAGAAGCTGCGCTCATGACCACCGGTATTTGCAATGCACGGCGCTTGTCCCGTCTGTACGCGGACCTGCTGCAACAGCAACCTCGCTTTAGCATAGGGGAGCTTCCCAGATGACGATCATCGATTGCCAGGTCCATGCCTATGAGGCAAACACTTCAAAGCGACCCTGGCACAGTGTGCCGAACTGGCCCGCGCACGTCACGGGTGACGAGATGGTGGCGGCGATGGACAAGGTCGGCGTCGACGGCGCGATCTTCATCTCGGCCTTTTCACTGTATCGCTACGACGCCAGCTATACGGTGGAAGTGCAACGGGCCCATCCCGGTCGGTTTGCCATCGTAAAGCCGGTCGATCCAGACGATCCGGCGGTGGCCGATGTCGTCGCCGATTGGAAGAAAACGCCGGGCGCGGTTGGCATCCGCGTCATCCTGACGAAGGAGGCAAAGCGCGAGCCAACCGACCCGGGCCTCGACCGGATCCTACGCGCAGCCGTACGCCATGACTTTCCGGTCAATCTCCTGTGCTGGGGCAACCTGGACGCGGGCACTGCGCTGATCGATCGCCATCCTGACACGCGATTTATCATCGACCATCTGGGCATCATGCAGCCGCGCACGCCGCCTGCGCCGCCGCAGCCGTGGGCCGACCTGCCGAAAATGCTGGAACTTGCCAGGCGATCGAACACGGTGGTCAAGGTCAGCGGCGCCTGCACGCTGTCCCAGGAACCGTATCCCTTCCAGGACATCTGGGACAAGCTCGCCCGCGTGTTCGATGCCTGGGGCTTCGACCGCTGCCTGTGGGGCACCGATTGGACGCGCGCGTTCGCGGTCGTCAACTACGAGCAGGCGGTCGATTCCTTCCTTGAGACTAACCGGGTGAGCGACAGTGAGCGGGCAATGCTGATGGGCGGCGCCTGCGCCAAGGCTTATGGCTGGTCGCCGAAGAAAGGCTAGGTTACACCGCCCACGCAGGAATTCCGGGCTTTGGCTTATCTTGCGCGACCAGCATCGTTGCGGGGACTGAACGCTTTGCCCGCGTGCAGAAAGCCCCAGGACTTGATAAGCTGAGGGACCTGCGATGTTGCGAAGGCCGGATCGGCGATCATCAACTTGTTGTTGGTCGACATGAACCGAGAATGTGAGTGGCCAATTGGCCAACGCCACCACCCAGCCGGCAAGCCACCACCAATCGCCAGTTGCCAAGCCGCGAGCGTGCCGAACACAAACCGCTGATCGCCAGCAGCGCCTGCGTGGCTTGCCACGTTTGTGGGCCCGCTTCCATTCGTGATCAGTTCGCGATGTCGCGTTGAAGGCGCGACGGTTGCTCGGTCACGTTGACGTAAATCGCGGCTCCGCTGAACGCAAGCGGTCCGGCAGGCATAGCAACCTCGTCATGGTCATCTCCCCCGGATTGTCGCAGCCACCGCGCAGCGTTCGCGCAGCGACCATTTGCCCAACTCAGCGGCAGAGAAAAGTCGACAGGATGCCTGTTGTTGGGGGTCTCTCCAGATTGATCGCGCGGGTGGCAATTTAGTGTCGCCACGAGCCTCTTCATCAGGATGGCGGCCTTTAGGGCGGTCCCAATTCTCGCTCCCGGACAGAAGCTCTGCGGCTTCGTCGTAAGGTTGGGCGAATAGCACACGCGCTGCGGGCGGAGGAACGCAAAAGCGGTCGTCCGGGTCAGGCGCGCGGTCGCAGGGCCGATCGGGCCGAAAGAACGTGAAGGCCCCGCGTGAAATCTACTGGCCCGCCGGTTCCAGGCCCCGGACGGCCCGATGGCAGGCGAAGGCCACGCTGTTGGCTTTGCTCACCCCACCTGGCGCAGGTTATAACTCTGCCCCACCATGTGAAATCCCGTGCGCCGCTGAAGTACCTGTCCGATGAACAATGCTGATCTGATCGTTGCAACCCTGAAGGCGGCTGGAATTGACCGCGGTTTCGGCATTCCGAGCGGCAATGTGCTGCCGCTGATCGAAGCAATGCGTGCGGGCGGTGTCGACTTCGTGCTTACCGCCCACGAGGGCTCAGCCGGCTTTGCGGCCGATGTGTCCGGCCGCATGAGCGGAAAACCGGGCCTCTGCATCGCAACGCTTGGCCCAGGCGCCACCAATCTCGCAACCGGCGTCGGATGTGCCTATCTGGATCGCTCACCTCTCATTGCGATCACGTGCAATCTCAACACGGATCAGCTCGGTCGGCGCATCCAGATGTGGATCGATCACCACGCGCTGTTTGCGCCGATCACCAAAGCGACGGTTAGGCTCGAAGACGGGCGCATCGCGCAAACTGTGCAGGAGGCAATCCGCATCAGCTTGGCGGAGCCGCGGGGGCCTGTTCATCTCGACCTGCCGGAGGACGTGGCGTTGGCCCCGGCGCAGGAAAGAATTGCACAGCCGCTCAATCCACCGAAGCTCGCGGGAGCGCAGGACGCCGAGATTAAACGCGCTGGCCAACTCATCGCCGCCGCCAGACGGCCGATCGTCGTGCTCGGTTCATCCGCGCTCCGCATCAACAATCCTGAACGGCTGCGCGCCATCGTCGAACGACACGGTCTGCCGTTTGCTACCACCACCATGGCAAAGGGCGTGATCGATGAAGATCATCCACTCGCGATCGGCTGCATCGAACGCGCGTGCCGGCAGGTGCAGCGCCGGCTACTGCGCTCAGCCGATCTCATCATCGGCATCGGCTACGACACTGTTGAAGTCGAATACGAAGCCTGGATCGATGACGTCCCCCTCCTCCATATCGATATTGAAGCCGCCGACGTTGCACCGGCCGTGAAGCTCGTTCATCAGGTGATTGGCGACATCGATGCAGCGCTCGAGCAGCTCGCCGTAATGCCGGCCGCGAACCCCAGATGGCCAGCCGCTCTGCTCGTGGACCACCGCAAGTTATTCCAGACGGCCCTGCGGCCAATCCCAGCGAAATCGGCAGCCTTCACGGCCCATGCGGCGATCGATGCCGTGCGCAGGACTCTACCGCGCGCAGGCATTCTGTCGTTCGATGTCGGCGCCCACACGCACCAGATTGCGAGCCAATGGACCGCGCATGCGCCGAAAACCTTCCAGATCACCAACGGCTGGTCGTCCATGGGCTTCGGTCTGCCCGCAGCCATCGCGGCGAAGCTCGCGCGCCCCGATCTGCCGGTCGTCTGCCTGATCGGCGACGGCTGCTTCCAGATGACCTGCGGCGAGGTCGCGACCGCAAAGCGCCTGGGGCTGACATTGCCGGTGGTCGTCCTCGACGACCGGTGGCTTGCCCTCATCAAGGTCAAGCAGATGCGCCGGCAGTTTCCGCTTTACGGAACGGAGCTGCAGTCCGAGGAATATGGCGAGCCGCCGTCGCACTATTTCGGTGTGCC
>JASHYD010001037.1 GCA_030043175.1 Xanthobacteraceae bacterium
GACGGGCCGCAGCAGCTTGCGACTCTGGTCAAAAACATTGCGCGCCCGAGCGACTACGTGGTCTGCCTGGGGGCAGGCAGCATCACCCAATGGGCCTACGCCCTCCCGGGCGAGCTCGCCGCGCTCGGCGCTGCGGCGTGAACCGGTTCCTGAACCGTAGCCCGCAAGCGCTGCGGCATCCGGGAACGGCCCACCCCGGATGTCGCTGCGCTTAATTCGGACGGCAAGATCGCCACCGGTTTGCGCGGCTATCGAGCGTATGCAAATGGATGGACCTGGCGCGGGAAAAACTGCGTCGCTATGTCTCTCAAGCATGAGCCAAGAATTGGACCTTACCACTGTCGTCGACCTGCGCGCCGGGATGGCCGGCCTGCGCGGACGCCTCCTCGCCAACCAGCCGCTGTGCGAGTTCACCTGGTTCCGGGTGGGCGGGCCGGCACAGCTTATGTTCCTACCGGAGGACGAAGCTGACCTGTCGTACTTCCTGGCCCATCTGCCGCCGGAGATTGCCGTCACCATCATCGGGCTCGGCTCCAATCTCATCGTCCGCGATGGCGGCATTCTCGGCGTGGTGATCCGCCTCGGCCGCGGATTTGCCAACATCACGACGGAGGCGGACGCACGCATCCGCGCCGGGGCCGCGGTGCCTGACGTGAAAGTGGCGCGCGCCGCGCAGGACGCCGCGATTGCCGGGCTCGCATTTCTCCGCGGCATTCCGGGCGCAATCGGCGGCGCATTGCGCATGAACGGCGGCGCCTATGGGGGCGAGACCAAAGACGTGCTCGTCGCGGCGCGCGGCGTCGATCGAAAGGGTCGCATCCGCACCTTCACCAACGCCGACATGCACTACGCCTATCGTGACTGTGGCGTGCCGGGGGACGTGATCTTCACCGAGGCGCTATTTGAGGGGACGGCCGGCGATCCGGCCGTCATCGCTACCGAGATGGATCGAATCACCGAAAGCCGCGAAGCGACTCAGCCGATCAAGAGCCGTACCGGCGGCTCGACCTTCAAAAATCCGCCCGGCCACAAGGCTTGGCGGCTCATCGACGCCGCGGGATGCCGCGGTTTGACGGTGGGGGCCGCCCAGGTTTCCGAGCTGCATTGCAACTTTCTGATCAACCGGGGCGGAGCCAGCGCGGCCGACATCGAGCAGCTCGGCGAGACCGTACGGTCGCGGGTTCGCGAAACGTCAGGCGTCGAGCTCGAATGGGAGATCAAGCGGATCGGCGTTTGCCGGACTGTCAGCAGCGACTAATGCCCGATTTACAAGGAAAACTTCACTGCCTGTATCGCGTGGTCTGATGCGGCTATGTACCCGATTTGTGTATCGCGGGGCAACTCCCTGAAGCGAGAACCTGTCGTTTTTCCGATTTGGACAATCGGAGGACCCCGCCCCTACCCGCCATGGGCCAGCCGCTCGCGCACCCTCGACACCGCCATCGCGGACCACTTGGCGCCTCAAGGCGTAGCGATGCCTCGCCCCCGTCAGGCTCAGCCGCAGCGCCACGAGTGGACAAGTCAGCAAGCTCAGCGAACACCGGAGGCAATGCCTCCGCACGCTTCGATAGCGGCCCCGCCGTTGGCTTCGGCGAGGTCAGCGTTGCCCAGCACCTTGCCACGCGCCTTAGCGCTGCGAGCGCCTGATGTGTGCGCTCGGGGGGCAGGCATAGCGGGGGCCGAGACCGCGCCAGCAGCTCGCTACGGAATCCTCCCGTGCGTTCTGGAGGCTGGCCGCTACCCCCTACCGGCCGGTAGATGAAAGACTCCCAAGCGGACTCCGCAGGCGCGATTTGAGGCTTCCCCCCGACCGACCGCCCATCCGCCCCCTGCGGCTCCAATGGCAGCGCCCGGTGGCTTGTTCTGCCGGCAGGTCCGCTGGACCCAATGTGCCGCCGATGGTTTGCGCCGGTCCTTGCGTCCGGGTGGGGCCGACTTCGGACATAATTGAAATCGACATATCCGGACGAGCTGACGCGCTTGAGGTAAGCTCGCTTCCCAGCCACTCGAACACGATGTCATGACCATGGAGCCGAGTCTTTTGCCATGACGTACACACGCCTGATCGGTGGACACCTGGATGATCCTCCGCCATGCGCCGAACCGACCTTGAAGGCAGTCGCTCTTGCGTCGCTCACTTGGGGGCGGCTTGAGCAGCACCTGGACATGCTCCTTATCAGCATTAATAAAGAGGACCACACGACCGGTAAGTATCTCCCCACACCGAACACCTCGTTCCAGATGAAAATTGACCGCTTTAAGGACTGGTTCGTCAAAGACCAGCGGTTCTCGCGCTACCACGACGTCGGACGCGCGCTCGCCACCCGGTTCAAAAACGCGGCTGCTGATCGGACAATCCTGACTCATTGCAATCTTCAAGAGTTCATCGAAGGGCCTCCTGCAAAGATGGTCATTCGAAACATCCTTATCAAAAGTGACGAGGTACACATGAACCGTGCCGAGTGGACTGAAGAGGCCATCAACAGCTTCGCCAAAAATCTGCGGGGAATGAACACCGTCTTGAAGGGCGTCAGCGACGAGGTTCTGACGCCTGACTTTCTCGAATCGCTTCGAGTATCTTGAAGCCAACGTCGAACGACCCGAGTCGTCAACCGACGGCCACACTCTAGCAGCTCGGGTCCCAGCTGCGGTTTAGATGGTTTTTTTGAAAGCGGTCGGCAGGAATTGCCGAACTGGATTGCGCCGGCAGAGGCTCAGTTCGCGGCGAGGATCGAGTTAGCGCAGCTAAACGCTGTTGCGCGACAACTCCTCGCGCGATGCGCCGCAACCATCATAACGTGAGTCAACCGACTCATCGACTTCGCGAGGCGTTCGCGAGATAGCCCTCAGTCCTCGGCGGCAAGGAACGCGGAACGGTCGGTGCCGTCGCTTCATGGAGGATGTCTATGCGTCTCGTCGTTTCTCTGCTCACCGCTGTTTGCTTCATCGCTGTCGCTCAGGCGACCCCGGCCCCCAAGCCCAGCACCATCGACATCATCAGGCAGCCGCCGCTCCTTCGTCAGGAGCTGGCAGGTAACAACTGAATGACCACGTGTCAGTGGATCGGCGGCCGGCAGACACTCATTGCTTCTAACGTAATCGTATTTTCTGCCGACCCCTTCGGCAGCCAAAGCCCTCCCTTGGGGGACCTTGGGAGGGCATTTGTTTTGGCCGACTGCTCAGGGCCGATTTGGAGGTGAGCAATTTGGCCGTTCCGGTCCCTGGCTCGTCACCCGGTGGTGGGAGACGATCGCCGGACCAACGGTGTGATAGGGACAACTGTTTCGCTGTGCTCTAATGGAGCGCCGGTATCTTGACCTTCTCATAGCCCTAACGTAAAGTTTTTACTTCGAGCGTTATACTGACTGCTCAATGTGAGTTGCACTTTTAGTTGTCAGGCGAGGGTGCCCACGTAAATTTGACTCCGAGCTGCCAGCGGGACGTGCCGATGTCCCGTGAATTTAAAGGCAGCGTATATAGGCCCGCGGCGGGTTATGCTCCATAAGGATCGGATGACGAGCCTACGCCTTAGCTCGTGATATCGCGCCCGGCGAAGCTTTTCGGGTCGCGGCGAGAGCGTGGTAATGGCAAACGATCAACACACAACCTGTTTGAAACCTAACGATGGTCATGAGCTGCTTAAAACTTAACGTGCCAATAGTCCTGTGAATTTCAAAGGCAGCGGGGTGCCCTCGACAGGCACATCCCGGTCCGAACGGGAGAAATCCATCATGCGAACAGTCATCGTCGCCGCGAGCGCAGCCGCAGCCCTATTCTCATCGCCCGCGTTCACGCAACAGCCGAGTCAAGGTACGGCGTCGATCCCGGATTTCTCCGGCATATGGGGTCACCTCGCTGTTGGCGGTTTCGAGCCGCCGTTGAGCGGTCCTGGACCCGTACAGAATCTTTCGCGCGTGACCATCGAATTAGCCGGGACGCTGGCTCCCTCTAATGGAGCCGTTACGGCCGGCGCGAGCCCTAACGGCGTGAGCAACATTGCCGAGCCGGTGGGTGACTTCACCAACCCGACTTTGAAACCTGAGGCGGCTGAGGTGGTGAAACAACAGGGCGAACTTTCCAAAAAAAAGATTGCCTTTCCTACGCCCGCCAACCAGTGCTGGCCCGGCGGCGTGCCCTTCGTGTTTTGGAACATCGGGATGCAAATGCTCCAACAGAAGGACAAAGTTACGATTCTCTACGCAAACGATTATGATGTCCGGCACGTGTATATGAACCGCACGCATCCGGAGCATGTAACGCCCTCCTGGTATGGGGATTCCGTCGGCCATTACGAGGGCAACACGCTCGTGATCGACACGGTGGGCATCAAGGTCGGGCCCTTTGCCATGGTTGATCAGTTCGGCACCCCGCATACCGAGGCGCTGCACGTCGTGGAACGCTACCGACTGCTCGACTACGAATCTGCGAACGAATCCCAGGACCGGGGCGAAAGAGAAATTTTTCGCCTCCAGGTCTCCGACACGGGTCTTGCGCGCAACCCGGATTACAAGGGTCCGGGACTGCTCCTCGAGTTTACGGTCGAGGACCCGGGCGTGTTCACAACCCCCTGGTCAGCCAGGATTACTTATCGGCGCCCGCTGGGCAGTTGGCCGGAATTCGTCTGCGCTGATAGCCCGCGAGACTATGTGGGCAGAACGATCGACCTTCCGCATGCCGACAAACCAGATTTCTAAGACATCGCGTCTACGGGGGTGCCTACGGTGGGCAAGCATCCTGAAATTTAGTGAGCATCCGCGATTACGCTCGCGCGCGTCACAGGGATCAGTAACGGCGGGGAGGGAGGGAAGCCATGAGCACATTTGGGAGTGTTATTGCGATCGTCGCGGGTCTTATGCTCGAACATTCTTTCGCGCAGCCGTCATGGGCCGACGACAGCGATCGGCTGCTCCGGGTCGATCATTACGTCGGCGTCAAGACCAAGGTGCCAGTCATTGCCGGACAAATGACGGAAATCTATGTGCGGGAGGTCGTGCGCGCGCGCACGGTCTTGCGCAGTGGGGCAACCCCGGTAGTGCTGTTCATCCACGGTGGTGGCACGCCTTCGGAAGTAGCCTTCGACACGGCGTACCGGGATTATAGCTGGATGGCGTATCTCGCACGCGCAGGCTTCGACGTGTTCTCCATGGATAGTATCGGCTACGGGCGCTCGACGCGGCCGGCGCCCATGAATGATCCGTGCAATCTATCCGCCGGGGAGCAGAGGGCGCTGGTGCCGGGCGGCCAAGTCGAAACATGTTCGCCGTCCTATGGCCGGCAGTTGACCACGATCGATTCCGATTGGAATGACATCGGGGCCGTGGTGGATCATCTTCTTGCGTTGCGACATGTTTCACAAGTCAGCGTCATAGCTTGGTCGTTTGGCGGTCCGCGCGCCGGCGGCTACGCAGCGCAGCACCCCGAGAAGGTGCAGAAGCTCCTCCTGCTGGCGCCGCTCTATGTTCGCGAAATTTCCGGCCAGCCTCCAGAGCAGGTGCCGGCCATCGGCGCCGCCATGAGCACGCAGTCGCATGACGAGTTGACAGCGGCCTGGAACAGCCAAGTCGGCTGCGCGGGCCAAGTCGATCAGGCGCTCAGCGATACATTGTGGCCCGCCATGCTCGCGACCGACCCGGTTGGAGCAACCTGGGGCTCGGGCGTACGCCGCGCGCCGGTCGTGACGAATTGGGGTTGGAACGCCGCGATGGCGGCAGCAACACACATTCCGACCCTGATGGTCACAGGAGAGCACGACAAGACGGTGCTTCCGATGAACGTGCACGAGCTTTATGCGGATATCGGCTCAAAATCGAAGGTCCTCATCGATATCGCCTGTTCTTCGCACTATCCCATGTGGGAGAAAAATCACCTGCTGCTGTTCCAGGCTTCGGTGGAATGGTTGACCAAAGGAACCGTGAATGGCATGGACCAGGGGACCATCCGCCTCGGCTATTGAGCGGCGAGCGAGGCGCGACCGCATCAAACCGTTGGCCCCTTTTGGCTTGCCTGGGACCGTAGGGAAGAGCGCGGACGCCAGGCCCTTGCCCGGGCTGCACCCATAGGCCTACGGGACCAGCAGACTTCTTTGGGTCCCGAAAACCACCCCCGAAAATCGCCCCCCGGTTCCGCTCGTAACAAGGGAGCATTGGCATACGGACCCGCTCCTGTGGGACCCAAGCCCCGGCGAAATCGACCCCCGGCTGTCAGAAACGCGCGACAAATTTCTGACCCGCCGCGGAGAGAAAGGGACCTAAACACCTTGCGCGGTGAAGAGCGCACACAGCGCTTAGTCCGGCTCCCCTCCCTTCGGTCGGCTCGGTCGCAGCGGGTTTTAGGCTCTCTTTTGAAGTCACGGCCGTGGAGTTTCGGCAATTCCGTCCGGCAGCATGAGGCTCATTCAACTCGCGGTTCGCGAATGACGGACACGACCAGCACGTCGCCTACCACACAACAAATGCGAGTCCTGACCGCCAGCGAATCGCCATAGGCGAAATGACTCAGGACGCGTTTTAAGAGTCCCTACGAGTCCCTGGGGCCGCTTGGGAGCTGGGGTCGGTTCGCCGACCGACTGCTCGCGCTATTGAGCGGAGATGCCCCCTACCCCCCTCGCGTCAGGCCGCAGCGAATTTGCAGGCCGGCGGAAATAATGTCTTCTCCTTCTCGACCGTC
>JASHYD010000103.1 GCA_030043175.1 Xanthobacteraceae bacterium
CGGTCCGATAATCTGCGCGTACGTAACCAAGCCACCCACTGCCCGACAGCTCACCGGTCACCCCGAGACCGAATTGTCCGTAGGTTCCGACGCGCGTGGTATCAATGTTAAGGGAACCCAGAGGACAGTCTCCAGCTACGGCGCAACTGAACCGCGATGTCACGTCGCCCGCAAACTCGTTCCAGATGCTTGCTGTAACAAACGGTTGCCCTGGGGCACGCCAAAGGGCCCCTCCTCCGGGGACATTAAGCGAGTTCGGATCGAGTCGCGACCACACCACGCCGACCGACAAAATAGGAACCAATATCGAATTTGTAACCCATCGAACTTGACACGGTGATGGCATCGCCACTGAAACTAGTTGAGAGTCCGACAAGCGAGTTCGTCGCATCAATCTGATAGAAATCGCTACGCACCTTCGCATCAATGAAAAAATTGCCCTTCGTTCAAAAGCAAAGAGCGGCCCAACCCACCCTGTGGGGCTCCGCCGAGCGGATCTACTCGCCCTATAGCTGCGATCAGTTAACTCTCGATAGCTTCCCAGTCGGGGCGGAGCCCGGCCGTCTTGGGCAGCCGACCGGAGAGGCTTGAAACGGCGCTCGTTCCCTGGCAGCCTTTCACCTTCACGGTCACTTCCAGGAGGTTCACATGAACACTCGCCTTTGTGCGGCCATTGGTGCCATAGCTCTTGTGTTTGCGATCGGTTCCGCATCAGCGTTCGCGTGCGGCGCTGGTCATCATTCGGCTCATAAATCGAGTCTAACGAAGGTCAGCTACGCCGGCACTTCCAACCAGCGCTAAAACCGGCAGCGACGAAGTATCTGCGTCCCGCTCCTGCAGCAACTCGCTACGGTTGGACCGAATTGGTACGTTGCTAAAGGTCAAGCCCGTGATGGGGCGCGGGACGCCGCCCTGCCGACCGATCCAATGGGATGACGCAAAATGAAAGAAACAAGGGTTTTTGCATGATAGTGATGAGTTGTGCACAAGATTTAAAGAATCCGCACACTCCAAGAAGCGGGTTGGGTCATTGCCGGATTCGCGCGGGACTGGGCTTGGTAGCCGCGCGAAACTGAAGGCGGATTGGGTTCGAGATTGTTATCGGAAGGAAAGTCCGGCCCCCAAACCGTTCCGTGGAGTGCTGCCGAGTGGATCTGCCTACCCCATACTGCGATCGCCTTCGCCCAGTACGCCGCGACCGAGGGCGGTCAGGTGTACGAGCCCGAAGTACCCGTAAAGGTGCACTGGGCTTACATGAGGACGCGGCTCGGCCGGCAGGCGGTTTGAAGCCGGACGATTTGTCCAGTAGGCAACGACCACGACACGATGCCCTTCGTGGAGTGTGCTAAGGTAGTTTTGATGGTGAAGGGTTCGCCCGCGATGGAGCTAGCTGATGTCAGACCTCATTGTAATCGTTTATCCCAACGAAGCGAAGGCCGAGGAAATGCGGGCCAAGCTATTCGAACTACAAAAAGAATATCTGATCGAGATCAGCGATGCAGTGATCGCGGTCAAGCACGACGATGGGAAAGTCAAGCTCAATCAAATGCTTAATACGACGGCCATAGGCGCGGCATCGGGTGGATTTTGGGGCCTATTGATTGGCGCGATCTTTTTGATGCCGATCTTCGGGGTAGCACTTGGTGCAGCGTCAGGTGCGCTCAGTGGCGCGCTTACAGATTTCGGCATCAATGATGCCTTCATGAAGGATCTCGCAGCAAGCCTGCAACCAGGAAGCGCCGCGCTGTTCGTCCTGATCAGCAAAGTGACCGCCGACAAGGTTCTCGATGCCATCAAAGGGACAGGTGGAGTTGTGCTCAAGACATCGCTCGACCATGATAAAGAGCAGGCGTTACGCGATGCCCTGACCGCCCCCGCTCTTGCGACGCCCGCATCTGCGTCAGCGCCTTCTCTGGGAGCCGCGAGCTGACCTGCTTGCAAAAGTGTTTGGGCAGTGGCCGCGCACCAATCGCCCTCCTGCCCACGCTTTCGGGACTGCCCGCTGTCCAGGTTCTCGATCCGCGATGAGCTGAAGACGCACTCTGCTTCTCGTCGAGCCACCCGCGCGCCTCGCTTCACAGCCTGAGGGGGCGGACTATGAAGCAGGCGGGAGTTCATCACACCGCGATGCGCAGGCCGATGCGTGTCCCCTGGGCCTGTTTGCGAGGCCTCAAACCTTTCGAAATCGCGCGGAGCGATCGGTTCGACTCCGCCAAACGCCAATTCGGAAGACCCCCCGGAGATCGACGCTATGGCTGTTTCACAGCCCGTATCGGCACCGCTCACCTCGATGACGAGTCGTGGAGGTCCTTGCGCCCAGTAGGGCCGAAGGTCGATTAGAATATCCATTATCGGGAGTTAATTACGCGGCTTCGCATTGACCGGTCTTGCGCTCCCGCAGCTCACCTCCTCGGCACCGCGGGCCAGAGCGCGCATGGCGCGAATGAGCGCCTGCGACCTCGCGTCGGCTGGCTATCGCCTCGGCGGTGTAGCGGCCTTGCTTGAAGGCGTTCCTGTTACCCTTCGGAAGCGCCCGGATTTCTTCCACCGTGCATCCGGCACCGACCGCGTGCCATCGCTGCCTGTTGGCACGGCTGTCCGGTCGTCCGGCAGTGGGCACCCCATCTCGGGCTGAGGTGCATAGCCAATTTGCCCGACATGGGACGCGAAGAACGAACATGGCGTTCCGCAGGTGGAACCATGACATGCTATGGTCCTCGCTCGACAGTCTGGGGCCACCATCTTGAAGGCCTTCAATCGAATTGAGGCGCCGTTGGCCGCGTGGCCGATCAACCGAACGTACGGGCTCAGCGTTGACCGACGCAGGGCGGCCCCAGCCGAAATGAGCCGAAATGCTGGCAAATTTTCTCGGTGGGAGGAGGACGGGATGCAGCCTGAGGTCGGCGCGCTGTGTCGTCTTCGTCGACGTGCTCTTTCGGTTTCATGAACGGGTCGTCTCAACCTCTTTTGAGCTTAGGCCTGGATCTGACTGAAATTTGAAGTGCTCGACTAGATAATCGATCAAAACTCGTACGGCCGGTATAATTCCCTGCTTGGCGGCGAATACGAGATGGATGGTGATCGCCTCTGATCGCCAGCCGGGCAGGATCCGGATCAAGCGCTTGATACGAAGGTCCTCCGCAACCACGTCAGTCGGCAATAAGGCTACTCCCAATCCGGCCGCGGCGGTTTTGAGCAATAGGTTGAAATCGCTTGAGCTCAATACTGGGTCGAACGAAACCGTTTTTGTTGTGCCGCTCGGACCAACGAGGGTCCATGTCGGTTGCCTCACGTCCTCCAGGAAGCTGAGGAAAGGCAACGCGGAGATGGTATCGGCACTCGCCGAAATTTGATGGGCCATCGCAAATGCAGGGCTTGCTACGAATACCAGCTCGTTCTTGAAAAGTATTCGCATCGTGGTGGCCTCGTCGGCCAAGCGAACGCGTGCGCGGATTGCGATATCGATGTTGTCGTCAACGAGATCGATCGCACGATTTGTGGCTAGGACCTGCAAGCGTATCTTTGGATAACGGGCCAAAAAGCCCGGCAGTATTCCGGCCAAGACGAACTGGGATAGGCCCGTTGGACAGCTCATTCGGACGAGGCCGATCGGTTGGGCGCGTCGTACCGCGACGTCACGCTCGGCCGCATCGAGATCGGAAAGGATCGTACGGCATTGATCGTAGAACGCAGTGCCAACTTCGGTGCAACGCACGCTGCGAGTCGAGCGCTCAAGCAGGCGCACGCCCAGGCGCGCTTCGAGATTTGACATGTGTCGGCTTACGCTTGACTTCGGGACATTCAATGCTCGTGCGGCCGCCGAGAACCCTTGGTGCTCCACTACCGCTGCGAAATATTGAATATCGTTCAAATCGTGCATGGCGTTCGGCTCGATCTAACAATCGAGCGGGACGATAGCACATCATTGTTCCGCACGCGGAACGCCATGTTCGCCTTTCCGTGTCTTCCAGTTCGTTTTCTTTGCGGGAATGATACCAGCTTGCGGTTGATCGGCCGACGCCCAGCAATAAGGCGCCAAACGATGAAACTTCTCCACGTAGACTCCGGCATTTTAGGCGGTTTGTTCGCGACCTGGAGCTTCTCTGTTCAGAGAGTGTTTGCGGCGCTCGCAGTTATTGCGAGCAGCATTGCAATCTTGTTGGCGCCGGCGCTGGCTCAATCGCAAGATCGGAGGGTCATCACCACGGATGTTTTGGGGGCCAGCGCTCGCCAAGCCATGATCGACATCTTTCGCAAGAAAGACCCGACGGCAGTCGATCGGTATTTTGCGGAATCATTCATACAGCATGACCCGAATCTCGCTGATGGCCGTGCGGGAATAAAGTCCTTCGTCGCAGAGGTCGCAACCTCTCCGGCTGCCGATATAACAATCTATCGCACGCTTGTGGACGGAGATTTGGTCCTTCTGCATTCCAGATACCAGGGTGTCCGCCGCTACGGCCAAAATGCGATCGCGTTCGATCTGTTCCGCTTCAGCGACGGCAAGATCGCTGAACATTGGGGAGGCCAGGAGCCGGAGGAGCTTTCCAATGCGTCGGGCCGCACGCAAGTCGGCGGCCCCACCGATGTCGTTGATCGTGAGAAGACGGAGGCCAACCGGACGCTAGTACGAGTGTATAGGGAAACAGTCATGGTGGCTTTGCGCTCTGATCGGATCGAAGAGTTTGTGAGCGCCGCTCTTGTGCAGCACGCTTCGCAGATCGGCGATGGGATTGCGCAGTTGAGAAGTCGAATCGCAAGCGTGGCCAAGGAGGGAGGCCAGCTGTACCTCACACCCCGTCGTTACGTAGCTGAAGGCAACTTTGTGCTTGTGCTGACAGAGGGAGACCTGCCCTCCGGGCCAACTACGCTCTACGATCTCGTTCGGGTCGAGAACGGAAAAATAGTCGAGCATTGGGATGTTTTGACTCCGATCCCTCCGCGGGATCAGTGGAAAAACGCAAATGGACCATTCTAGCTGCTGAGATCGCGCGTCGATGACAAATCGCAAACACAGGAGAAGCCGATGGCTACCGAGTTTCGCATCAACGGCCAGGCGATCAGTTCCGATGCGCCACTGCAAACACCGCTCTTGTGGGTCATTAGGGAACAACTCAAGCTGACTGGCACGAAATTTGGGTGTGGAGCCGGTCTGTGTGGGGCGTGCATGGTCCACGTTGACGGCGAGCGCGCATTTTCTTGTCAAACACAGATTTCCGAAGTTGCCGGCCGCACAGTTATGACCATTGAAGGCTTGTCGCCAGACTCGTCACATCCAATGCAGAAAGCCTGGCTGGCCGAGCGTGTGCCCCAATGCGGCTATTGCCAGTCCGGGCAGATCATGAGCGCGGTCGCGCTGCTCAAGCAAAAGCCTCATCCGACGCGCGACGAGATCGTTGCGCATATGAGCACCAACATTTGCCGCTGCGGAACCTATCCGCGGATTCTACGCGCGATTGAACGCGCTGCCAGGGAGGGCTGAGGGATGGCGCGAAGTACACCCCACCGCCCAACGAGCGCCCTCTCGCGACGTCAGTTCATGACGGGCGCCGCTGGACTCAGCTTCGCATTCGCGATTGACCGCTGCGACATCGCGACGCCCGCCGTCTTGGGAGACGAAGCAAACGGCGCAATTCTGAGCCCGTGGGTGAGCATTGCGCCAAACGGCGTGATCTCAATCATGTCACCGGCGGCCGAGGCGGGCCAGGGGTCGATGACATCGCTTCCGCTGATCTTGGCCGAGGAACTCGATGCCGAATGGGAGCAGGTACGCATCGTACCCGCGCCAGTCATTGAAAAGATCTACGGCAATCCCGCGTTAGGCGGCGCGATGTTCACAGCCGGCAGCACAGCGGTAAGCGCCTATTATACTCCCCTTCGCACCTTTGGTGCCCAGGTGCGTCAGGTTCTTCTGGATAGTGTCTCGAAAAAGTGGAACGTGCCGATTGAGGAGTTGACCACTGAGCCGAGCACGGTGGTTCACGAAAAATCAAGACGCCGGCTCAGTTATGGGGAGATTGCGGCCTTCGCTCAGATTCCCGCAACGGCACAAGAGATCAAGCCCGCACAGCTCAAGAAGACTAGCGAGTTCCGCCTGATCGGCAGGGATGTGGTGCGGGTCGACCTGACAAAAAAGGTGAACGGTACTGCCGCCTATTCGATTGATTTGCAGATACCGGGGATGATTTATGGAACTGTGCTGGAGAGCCCGGTCGAGGGCTCAACCCCCGAACAATTTGACGAAGCCAACGTCAAGGCGGTCGAAGGTGTGATCGCGACTGTACGCCTGCCATATGGGATCGGCGTGCTTGCGGAAACCCCGTGGGCGGCCTTCGACGGAAAGGCCGCCGTCGGAGATAGCATTACCTGGAAACGCAGCGGCAAAGCTTGGGGGTTCGATGCTGACGAAGGCATGAAGGCTTTCATCGCCGCCGCCCGCGATCCGAGCGTCTCGGTCAGCTCAGATTGGTTCAAACAAGGTGACGCTGAGGAGGCGCTCGGACGTGCCGCAACGGTTATCGAAGCAGAGTACCAGTGCGACTATGCTTATCATGCGCAAATGGAGCCGCTGAACGCGATCGCGGCGGTTTCACCCTCGGGAGATGCCGCGGATATATGGTGCGGCACGCACGGCCTCACCATGGCGATCGACACGGCCGCCAGGGCACTAGGCATCCCGCATGAAAGGATCAAACTGCATTATACGCTGCTCGGCGGCAGCTTCGGCCGGCGCGGTGAATACGATGACGATTATATCGTCCACGCCGCGCTGCTATCGAAAGCGGCCGGACGTCCGGTCAAAATGATGTGGACGCGCGAGGATGACGTGCGCAACGGCCGGCTGCGACCCCAGACGGCGCACTATCTTCGCGCCGGCCTCGACGCTTCCGGAAAGATAATTGCCTGGCACCAGCGTCTTGCCGGCGATCGTGTGATGCCGTTCACAGATCCGGTTCGCTACGAGCTTTCCGGCCATAAGGACCTCCTCCTGATGCTTGGCGTCGAGTTGCGTTCGTACGACATTGCAAATCAATACTGCGGCCTCATCTATTGCGATACCGGTGTGCGCACCTCCTCGCTCCGCGGTATCGGATACACGGCCAACAAGTTCGTCGCCGAAGCTTTTCTTGATGAGATCGCACAGCGGCGCGGCATCGATCCTGTACAGCTAAGACTTGATCTCTTGAAAAATACGCCGCGTGGCCGGGCCGTCGTCGAGCGCGTGGCGCAAATGGCCAATTGGGGAGCAAAGCAACCTGAGGGCCACGCGCTCGGTTTCGCTTTTATCGATTACTCGGGCTCGCTACTCGGTGGTGTCGTCGAGATTTCAGTCGACCGCGCA
>JASHYD010001038.1 GCA_030043175.1 Xanthobacteraceae bacterium
CTCATAGCCCGGCGTCTTGCGCGCATCAAAGCCGCGACCGCTGGCACGACCGATGCAGCCGCCGGCGCCGAATTGCCCGAGCAACTCAGCGCGCACGATTCCGGTGGCGACGGTGCGGTCTTGCAGCGACGCGGTGTTGTCATAGAGTGCGACGAGTCGGGGAAATCGCCGCCCAATTTCGGCGAGTGCAGTCCGCAGTTCGTCGATACCGACGGGACGCAGGTCGGCGGCGACGCCGCCCGGGACGATCTGGTCCATCATCAGGCGATGACCGAAACAGGCATCGGCCGCACGCAGAACGCGCTCCCGCAGGATGCCGCAATGCGCATGCATGACGGCAAACGACGCATCATTGCAGATGGCGCCGATGTCGCCGAAATGATTGGCCAGCCGTTCGAGTTCCGCCATCAGCGCCCGGAGATAAATTGCCCGTGGCGGAACGGCGAGATTGAGCGCGGCCTCCACGGCATGGGCGAAGGCGAGCGCATAGGCAACGGTGCTGTCCCCGGAAGTGCGACCCGCAAGGCGTGCAGCCTTGCCTAGGGTCGCGCCCGCCATGAGCGACTCGATGCCTTTGTGCGCGTAGCCAAGGCGTTCTTCGAGCCGCACCACCGTTTCGCCGTTGGCGGTGAAGCGGAAGTGGCCCGGCTCGATGATGCCGGCATGCACCGGACCGACCGGAATCTGATGCAGGCCGTCGCCTTCGGCGGGCAGGAATGGATATGGCGGGGGGGCCGAGATTGGTGTGCGTGCTTTGCCAAGCGGATGTTGCACGCCCCAGAAGCCGAGGTCGAGCCAGGGCCGCACATCCGGCGCACCGGTCGCCTCCAGCCCGTAGAGGCTGCGTATGGCGCGTTCCAGCCGGATGGCCGGCGGGTGCAGCGCACCGACCGATGGAAAGGTGCCGTCGCGGCATTCGAGCGTGAACACCGCGATCGCGCTTTCAGCCTCGTTCATCGCGGTCATGTGGACCGCGCCAGTGTCACCCCACAGGCCAAGCAGCGTCGCTTGGCCGGCCGCAAGCTTCCCGGCAACGGTGTTCCACTCCTCTGCCGTTACAACGAAGCGTGGCCAGGGACGATGGCCGTCAACTCCTTTGCGCTTTGCAACGATGTCGCTGAATGCCGCCATCGCTTTATCCCAGCAGCCTGGCGACGTTCTCGAACGAGGCAACGAGCGCAGGCGGCAGGTAGATTCCCGCAGCAAACACCAGAGCAAGGTGCGCGAACAGCGGTACGTAGGAGGCGTCGGTCTTGGCGAAGCCTCCGCGCGGCGCGCCGAACGCGATGGTGTTGAGCCGCAGGAACAAGCCGGCAAGGCCGACCAGCAGACCGAACACCAGAATGATGGCGAGGGCAGGCGAGCGCGCGAAGGTCGAACTCACCACGAGAAATTCGCTCATGAAAATACCCAGCGGCGGCAATCCGGCGATCGCGATGACGCCGAGAATGAGGCCCCAGCCGAGCACGGGGTTGGTGACGGTGAGGCCGCCCATATCGGCGATCCGCTGCGTGCCCTTGACCTGCGCGACGTGACCTACGGCAAAAAAGAGCGCCGACTTGGTTAGCGAGTGCATCGTCATGTGCAAGAGCCCGGCGAAGTTGGCGAGCGGCCCGCCCATGCCGAACGCAAAAGCGATGATACCCATGTGCTCGATCGACGAATAGGCAAACATGCGCTTGATGTCGCGGCGGCGGTACAGCATGAACGCCGCAAAGACCAGCGAGATGAGGCCGAGCGTCACCATGAGCGGACCGGGCGCCAGCGCCGCCGGATTGGCCGCGAGCAGCATCTTGAAGCGCAGCAGCGCATAGAGCGCGACGTTGAGCAGGAGCCCGGAGAGCACTGCCGAGATCGGCGTCGGACCCTCGGCATGGGCATCGGGCAGCCAGGCATGCAGCGGCGCAAGCCCGACTTTGGTGCCGTAGCCGAGCAGCAAAAACACGAAAGCGACATTCAGCAGGGCCGGATCGAAGGCGTTGGCGTGGGTGATCAAAATGGTCCACACCATGCCGTCGAGGCCTTCGCCGACAACGGGCCGAGCCGCCATGTAGACCAGGATCGTGCCGAACAGCGCGAGCGCAATGCCGACGCTGCCGAGGATAAAATATTTCCACGCCGCCTCGAGTGCTTCATGCGTGCGGTAGATGCCGACCATGAGCACGGTCGTGAGCGTCGCGAGTTCGATCGCAACCCACATCACGCCGATATTGTTGGCGAGCAGCGCCAGGTTCATGGCGAACATCAGCACCTGGTACATGGCGTGATAAAAACGCAGGAACGCCGGTGTCAGGCGGCCGGTCTCGAGTTCGTGGCCGATATAGCTCGCACTGAATACGCTCGTGGTGAAACCCACGAACGTGGTCAGCACAATGAAAGTGCTGTTGAGATCATCGACCAGCAGGTAGGACCCCGGCTGCGGACGAATGAAAAACATCGACAGGGCGGACAGGAAGGTCGCGACCGTCGCCAGCACGTTCAATCGTGCGGTGGCCCGATAACCCGAGATCAGCGCAAGTGCCGCTGCAGCCAGCAAGGGGATCACTAGGACGGCGGCGACCGCGTCGAACCTCATCGCCGCTCTCCCCCGAATCGATCGAGTGCCCGCACATCGACCGTGTCGAAGCGCTCGCGGATGCGGAACAGGAAGATACCGATGACGATGAACGCGATCAGGACCGAAAAGGCCACACTGATCTCGACCACCAGCGGCATGCCCTTGGCCCCGGTTGCCGCCAGCACCAGGCCATTTTCGAGCGACATGAAACCGACAACCTGGCTCACCGCGTTGCGTCGTGTCACCATCATCAGCAAGCCGAGCAACACCACGGACAGCGCAAAAGCGAGGTCCTCGCGAGTCAGCGGGTCGGCCTCCTGAGTGACGCGCAGCATCACGACCATGGACAGCGCGACGAGCGCTATGCCGGCCAGCATCGCAGCGCCAACCCCGACCACCTGCTCGATCTCGCGATGAATGCCAAGGCGCACGATGATGCGGTGTAGCACCACCGGAATGATGATCGCCTTGAACACGAGCGCGAGTGCCGCCGTGATGTAAAGGTGCGGCGCGTCCTGGATGTAGGCCTGCCATGCTACCGATAGCGCCAGCACGAGGGCATGCCCAGCGAACACATTGAGCAGGGCATAGAGCCGATCCTGGTAAAGCTCCAGAAAGCTGATCAGCACCAGTGAGCCGGCGAGCAGATGGGCAATGTCAAAGTCGATGCCACTCATCAGAAGCCCCTCGACACAAATCGCAACAGTGTCGCCAGCAAGCCAAGCATCAGTGCCACGCCAAGGAATTCCGGCACGCGAAAGACGCGCATCTTGGCGATCGATGTTTCGAAGAACGCCAGCAGGAAGCCGCCGATTGCGAGCTTCACAACATAGGCCGCAATCCCAATCGTCAGTACCGCCGTCCCCGCATCCGAGGGTGCAATGCCCCACGGGGCGAACAGGCAGGCGACCAACGAAATGTAGAGGAGGAGTTTGAGCGATGCTGAGAGATCGATCAGCGCCAGGTGCCGCCCGGAATATTCGAGCACCATCGCTTCATGCACCATGGTGAGTTCAAGGTGGGTCGCCGGATTGTCGACCGGGATACGGTTGTTCTCGGCAATTGCCACCAGGGTAAGCGCGAGCAGCGCGAGCCCCAGCGAGACACGCAATCCCACCGCCGGCGATCCCATGAATTCGGCGA
The DNA here is from genome assembly GCA_030043175.1 of Xanthobacteraceae bacterium. The sequence goes on from JASHYD010001038.1 coordinate 3,701, forward strand.
TGCTGGAGAGTTGCGTCGAGTCGGCGATCAGCGCCAGTGTAAACACGATCATGATCATGGCCGGCTCGGCGATGGAAGCGATCATTACCTCGCGACTCGATCCGATGCCGCCAAAGCTCGTGCCGACATCCAGGCCGGCGAGGGCCTGGAAGAAACGGGCACTGCCGAGCAGCGCGATAATGGCAATGAGATCGGCCGACCATGAGAACATAAGGCCGGTACGGAAAGTCGGCACCAGCGATGCGGCAACCCATGTGGCGGCGAAAATCACGTACGGAATGACACGAAACAGCCACGAGGCACTTTCGGCGAGCACGACCTCCTTGCGCATGAGGCGGACGAGGTCGAGGTAGGCTTGAAGGAGGGGTGGGCCTTGCCGACGCAGCAGGCGCGCCTTCACCTTACGCACAAATCCCGTGAGAAGAGGGGCCAGCAGCAGCACCAGCGCCATCTGTCCACTCTGGACCGCAAATTCGACGATCAGGGCCATATGGCAAGCACCAGAAGCAGGATGACAAGGGCCGTGAACACTAGGCTAAGGAACTGGCGGATCGTCAGGAACTGCAAATGGTTGAGGCGATCCGCGATGACGCCTATGGCTTTCGCAATCGGCGCGTAGACCGCGTCCCAGATCAGGTCACGCAGATCGACGACGAGGCGCGCCGGCCACACATCGCCAGGCCCTGGCATGTCGCCGTGCTCGCGGGCATGGAACACGACGGTGCCGAACACGCGTCGGATTGGCTGGGCAAAGCTCGACGCCGTGTATTGCGTCGCGGCGCTCTGATCCGGGTAGCCACAATCCCAGGCGGGCGCGCGCCGCAGGCGAGCCGAAGCAAGGCGGTGAATCGCGAAGGCCGCTAGTGTCCCAGAAATGATCATGAATAGGAAAACCAGCAGGCCATCATAGGAGCTGCGGCTTGCCGCAATCGGCACGATGGAGAGCCATTGTTGCATGCCGGTCTGAAGCGGCATGCGGCCGCCCACGAGACTTTCGGCAACCGGCGCCAGCGCGTCGATGAACACGCCCGGCAGCACGCCGGCGACGAGACAGAGTGCGGCAAGAAAATACATGGCACCGAGCGAATGCCGGTCAGTCTCGGTTGCTTGCGCGACGGCAGGCGTGCGGGCGCGCCCGAGAAATGTCACCCCGAATGCCTTGACGAAGCAGGCTGCGGCAAGCGCGGCCGACAGCGCAAGCATTGCCCCGACGGCGGGGACCAGCAGTCTCAGGCCCCATGACGAAATCTGCGGGCTCAGCAGAATCGCCTGGAACGTCAGCCATTCGGACACGAAGCCGTTGAGCGGCGGTAGCGCCGAGATAGCTGCACAGCCAATCAGAAAGACGAACGCGGTCTGTGGCATGCGATGGATGAGGCCGCCGAGGTGCTCCATGTCGCGCTCGCCGGTCGCAGTGAGCACGGCGCCGGAGCCGAAGAACAGCAGGCTTTTGAAGACCGAATGGTTGAATACGTGAAGCAGGCCAGCGGTGAGTGCGAGCGCCGCCGCGAAGACCAGGCCATGCGCCCTAAAGGCAAGCGCCAACCCAAGCCCGATGAAAATGATGCCGATATTCTCCACCGTATGATAGGCGAGCAGCCGCTTGAGGTCATGCTGCATCAGCGCATAAAGAACACCCATGACTGCGGTGATGCCGCCGAGCGCGAGCACCAGCATGCTCCACCACCACGCCGGCTCGCCAGCGAGGTCGAATATGATGCGAACGAAGCCGTAGACAGCAACCTTAGTCATTACGCCGCTCATCAGCGCCGAGATATGGCTCGGCGCCGCGGGATGGGCGAGCGGCAGCCAAACGTGAAGCGGCACGAGGCCCGCTTTCGAGCCGGCTCCGATCAACGCAAGGATCAGCACGATGGCCGCCAGTCCGGGCGTCGGGTGCATGGAGCGGATTTGCCCGAAAGTATAGGTACCCTCCGGACCAGCGAGGAGGCCGAACGCCAGCAACAGGGACAGCGTCCCGAACACCGCCATGACAAGATAGACATAACCCGCGTGCACGTTATCGCGGACGCGGTGGTGCGACATGACCATGGCCCATGACGTCAGCGACATGAATTCCCACGACACGAGAAACGTGAATGCGTCGTCGGCCAGCACGACCAGCGTCATCCCAGCGAGAAAAGCCGGATAGAATGGCAACACCCGCAACGGCGAAGCCTCATGATGACCGTAGCCGAGCGCAAACAGGCTCGCTGCAGCGGCACCGAGATCAACCACCGCAAGAAAGAACGCGGACAACGGATCGATGCGGAAATGTGCGCCGAGCCAAGGGATTCCGAGCGGCAGTGCCACGCTCTCCGGGGCTGTCGCACCGAGCATATGATCGAGCGCAGCGAAGAGCGAGATCAGCGCGACGGCGGCGCAAAGGCCATAGACAAGCGTATTGGCGAGCGAACGTGCGATGAACAGCGCGGCAGCGGCGAGGACCAGCAGCGTTGTCGCGCAGGACAGGGCTATGGGCAACATCGTCACGCGGCCGGCCTCTTGAGTCGCACCCCGCGTCCGCCACCAGCGCTCGTGGCATTATCCGCGATCAGCTCGATACCGCTCGCGTCGAGCGCCGCCACGAGCTTCATGAGCGATTCGACATTGCCCCGGATCATGTCCTCGCTCGCTTCCATGCGCTGGATCGTCGGCAGTGACAGGCCCGACAGTTCGGCGAGCTTGCGCTGATCGATCGCGAGGAGTGCGCGAGAGGCTCGAAGCTGCGCCGACGTAATCATGCAAAAAGTGTCAAGAGTGACCTATGAACATACTTTATAAAAAATATGCCATCTCTTTTGATACATCAACTGGTCTTTTTTAAGTTTTACACATGCATCATTTCGCTCTCCGGTAGCGGTTGCATCGAGATCCTTCTTGCCGCGATATCGTCGAACGGGCGAGCCCGGTGATCTTCGAGACCGTCGTCAAACCGCCTCGACCGGCGATCCGCACCTCGGCCGCCGCAAACAAGCCGCCCGCACTCATCAAGCCACGAGCCAACGTGTCCTTGCGGTTTCGTATGCCGAGAGACCTATTCGGCGGTTTTGTGGGGTGCGCGGCCCGCCCCTTAGAACCGCGCGTGAACCCCCGGTCCCAGCGCCGCCGATCGAGGGGCCGGGGTTTCGGCCCAACCGGCAACCGGGCGCAGGGAGGTGGCGGGCAAGAACTACTCTACCATTCGGCCAAAGCCTCTCGCCCCGCGTCTGTGATTTGGTAGCGTTCGACTTTGACCGTTGCCTGCCCACTCGCGTCGTCTCAGTTACCACCGTCACTAATCCGGCAAGTACCAGCCCTGCCAGCATTTCATGTCTGAAGCCGTGGGCAAGCATTAGCGCCTCAGTTGCCCCATGTGCATTAACGGCAAGTAGCCGTAATGCGCGGCGTTCGTCGGGTGTCATCATCATGTTCCCCGATTAAGGGCGCGGCGGTAGCCTCGCTATCGTGGTGTGAGCGACGCCGTACGTGCGAGCAATGTCCGTCAGGCTCTCACCGGCTCCACGACGGGCGAGCGCTTCCTGCCGTTGGTGTGGCGTCAGCTTGGGCGGCGTCCCATGTGCACGCCGAGGGCTTTAGCACCAGCCCGACCCTCGCCAGTGCGACCACGGATCTACGGCAGCGGTAGCTACGCAATCCTGTCGCGCGTGCTGCCAAACGTGTGGCCGACCCGCAGGTGCACCTTGAGCGCCACGCTCGACAATCTGATGCGCATGGATGCGGGCTTCGATTTCGACGAAGGCCAGGGCGCGGGCACGGCCACTCACGACATCGCGCATTCGCCGCCCAGCAGCCTCTGGTCTCGCCGGTAGGGCAACAACAATGGCATGGCCAACCAGCGGACTTCCCACGAATCTGGCGCGGCATGAGCAATGAGACCCTGCGCTGGCGGCGGAGGGCTTTCCGATAGGCTCCATTTACACCTCTTGCGAAGTCCCGCGGCCATAGCCGACCGTCTTGCCGGTCTTCGGGCTGATCAAATGCACCCCTCTGCACGCAGGGCAGTCAACGGTTTCGTACTTGTTATCGGCCCATTCGGCTTCGTCAGTCTTGGTCCAGCCTTGCACGCGGGAGTCAGTGACTGGGCATT
>JASHYD010001039.1 GCA_030043175.1 Xanthobacteraceae bacterium
TCTTCGCCTCCTCCTCCACAGACGGCAAATGCGCGCAAATATCCGGCGCCCTCTCCCGGGGCACGCGCAGAGGGTCGGGGTCAGGAGGCCTCCACACGGCCCCAGACCCGAAACGCATGCAGACACGCCCGGCAGCACAGTTCTCCCAAACCGGCGGCCCTTCTCTCCTGGTTTGATGGTCATCACCGCGTCCTGCCGTGGCGGGCGGCACCAGGCGCGGCCGCCGATCCCTACCGGGTGTGGGTCTCGGAAATCATGCTTCAGCAGACCACCGTCAAGGCAGTCATCCCCTACTACCTGCGATTCCTAGCAGCGTTTCCGTCGGTCGCGGCATTGGCGCAGGCCGATATCGAGGACGTTCTCAAGCTGTGGGCCGGGCTCGGCTACTACGCGCGCGCCCGCAATCTCCACGCCTGTGCCAAGGAGGTGATGGGGCGCGGCGGGTTCCCAGACCGCGAGGAGCAGTTGCTCGGTTTGCCGGGCATCGGTCCCTATACGGCGGCCGCCATCGCGGCGATTGCGTTCGACCGCAAAGCAAGTCCCGTCGACGGCAACGTCGAGCGGGTGATAGCTCGCCTGTTTGCAGTCGAACAGGAATTGCCGAACGCCAAGCCAGCTATCCGCAAGCTCGCCGCTGATCTCTATCCGGCCCGCCGGCCCGGCGATTTTGCCCAGGCGATGATGGATCTCGGCGCCACTGTCTGCACCCCGAAGGCGCCGGCCTGCGGGGAGTGCCCGTTCGCGGGTTCCTGCGCGGCGCGGGCGCGCGATGACGCGGAATCCTATCCGCGCAAGAAGAAGAAACCTGGGAGCCGGCTGCGCCGCGGCGCCGCCTTCGTGGCGATTCGCGCCGATGGCCATCTGCTGGTCCGCCGCCGCGCCGCCAAGGGGCTGCTGGGCGGGATGACTGAAGTGCCGACCACTGAATGGAGCGCCGATTTTGTTCTCACGCATGCCCTCGCGGACGCGCCACCGTTCTCTCCGTCACGGGTGGCTGCCAGGCAGGAAGCCGCACGGCCCGCTTCACCGGGGGTTTGCTGGCATCGCGTTCCCGGCGCCGTTACTCACGTGTTCACGCATTTCTCGCTGGAGCTTGTCGTGCTACGCGCGCGTCTACCGAAATCCGCCGTTGCGCCAAAGGGCATGTACTGGATCGATCGCCAAAGCATCGCCGGCGCCGCGCTGCCCACCGTCATGCGCAAGGTGGTGGCGCACGCGCTGGGCGTCTCGCTCGCCCGTGTCCTGCCTATAGCAGCTTCAGACGTGCCACCTGCGCGCACTCGTCCATCACTTTGAAATAGCGCTGCACCGCCTCGGCGCCGAGTTCGAAGGGATGCGGCTCGCCGGCCTTACGCGCGGCCAACAGCTTGATCTTGGTGACAGCGTTATCGAATTCCGAGTGATTCGACATCAGCACGGTCGCGTTCCGGCTGCCCGCGCGTTCCGCCATCTTGCGCTGCGAGGCGATGTAGGTGTCGAAATGCGACACGTCGTTGACAAAGTTGAATGCGGTGCCGCCGGAATACGCAACCGTCAGCGGCCTGCCGCCATCTTTCACCTCAAAGAGCATCGATACGGTTCCGGGCGTGTGACCCGGCGTCAACACAAGCCTCACGGATGTGTCGCCAAGCATTATCGCTTGATCGTCGGTCGCCGTGATATCGCGCCGGGGTTTGCCGTCCGGAAATTGGTTGACGGATTTCTCAACCGCGTCCCAATCCGGGCCCCCCATCACGATGCGGGCGCCGAAACGCTCCTGCATCAGCCTGGCACCGCCAACGTGATCGCCATGGGCATGGCTGACAATCACGTACTTCACCGCCGCAGGGTCGAGCCCCAGCTTCGTCAGACCACCCACGATCGCTTCCTCGGAGGCATAATCGTAAAGCGTATCGATCAGGATGATCCCGTCGCGACTGGTCAACGCCCAGGACGAGTGGAATTTCGTGCCGACGAAATAGAGATTGTCGAACACTTTTGCGGGCTCCGTGAACCAGGTGGACCGCGCCGGCGGCGGCGGCGGACGCACGTCCGCGCCGGGCGCCGTCTGCGGCACGATGCAGATGCGCGCGAGCGTGCCGGTGAAATCGAATCCTGCCGCCGCTTTGGCGTTCGCGAGGTGCGCCTCGATCGTGCTCGCGTCCTGTTGGGCGAACGCGCCCGCGATACCGAGCCCCGCTGCGAGCGCCAGCGCCGCACCGATGAGGCGTTTCATCGTGTCCTCCCTTGGGTCCCTGTGCTGCCGATGCAGCCAGAATTTCTCGAACGCGCGCCGCCTGCCGACGCGATCTTGCGGATGAAAACTGGACTTGTAGCGAACTGCGGTCAAGCGGCGCCCTTGACCGCAGGTGAGCAACCGTGATGACTGCGGGTCAACGGGCATATTTCGACGCTGACGAGGACAAATGGCTGTGCGAGCGGGGCGCGAATTTCTGGCCATCCCAGGACCCACCACCGTGCCGGACGAGGTGCTGCGCGCAATGCACCGGCCGGCGATCGATATCTATGCGGGGCCGCTGCTGGCGCTCACCGAGAGCCTGCTGGCCGACCTGAGCCGGGTGTTCCGCACCGGCGGGCGCTCCTACATCTACATCGCCAACGGCCACGGCGCCTGGGAGGCAGCGCTCACCAACGTGCTCTCCAAAGGTGACAAGGTTCTGGTCCTCGAGAGCGGCCGGTTTGCGGTGGGGTGGGGCAATGCGGCGGCCTTTCTCGGCGCCGAGGTGGAGACCCTTCAAGGAGATTGGCGTCGCGCCGTCCGTCCGGCCGAAGTCGAGGCCCGGCTGAGGGAGGATAAGGAAAGGACCATCAAGGCGATCCTGGTGGCCCACATCGATACCTCCTCGGGAGTCGTCAATGACATCGAGGCCATCGGCAAGGCGATCAGAGCGGCCGGCCACGATGCCTTGTTCATGGTCGACGCCGTCGCGTCGCTCGGATGCGTGCCGTTCGAGATGGACGCATGGGGTGTGGACGTCGCCATGTCGGGATCGCAGAAGGGCTTGATGTCGCCGCCCGGCCTCGGCTTTGTGGCCGTCAATGATCGTGCCCGCATGTTCCACAACCGGGCCGGCTTGCGGACGCCCTATTGGGACTGGACCGCCCGGGACGGCCACGTGCACTACCAGAAATATGCCGGCACGCCGCCGGAGCATCTGCTGTTCGCGTTGCGCGCCGCACTCGATATGATTTCTGCGGAGGGGCTCGACAACATATTCCAGCGCCATCGCTTACTGGCCGAGGCGGTGCGCCGGGCCGCGACAGAATGGGCCAAGGGAGGGGCTTTCGATTTCAACATCGCCACACCACGCGAGCGATCCGATACCGTAACGACGATTCTGATGGCTGATGGACGCGATCCTGGTGCGCTGCGCCATTATTGCAACGCCAAGTGCGGCGTCGTGCTCGGGGCGGGGATCGGAGAAATGGCGGGCCGGGCATTCCGAATTGCCCATATGGGGCACGTAAATGCACCTATGGTTCTCGGAACGCTAGGGGTGGTTGAAATGGGCCTTAAGGCGCTCGCCATCCCGCATGGCAGCGGGGGCGTGCAGGCGGCGATCGCCTGGTTGGGCAAATGCGTTAAAGCTTAAGAGCAATTTTCGACTTGCGCAGTCTATGGGACGATTGTGCACCGCAACACGAACGCGGTTTTGTGTACCCCAAAGGACAGGATCAGCATCTTCACTATTTGCTAATTTTCCTTACAGTTCATAAACATAATTTTATGTTCTAAACTCTGGCCTTCTATTTGCGAAAGCGGTAATTGACCGACGTCAAATCGGCGGGGCCAATCGGCGGGGTGGGGCAGCTTGAACCATCTTAATCTTAATGCGTCTCTTAATAAAGAAGCGCGTGGCATGCGGTTGACGCTGGTCTCCGCTGTCCACAGCTAACACCTTGGGTCGCGTCTATCTGGTATAATAGGGAATTGCGATCGATATAATAAGCAATTGTGATCGCGTGGCGAACTGTGGCTCGGATCGGCAATCGATGATGTGCCAGGGAAGGAAGCGTTAGAGGATCGTAGCAGGCCCCAGCAGGCAACGACCTTTGCGTGAGGAGCGTATGGAACCAACCAACATTGCGGTGCCCGACTATTTCCACAAGGTGGTCGACTGCCAGTGGGCTTGTCCGGCGCACACGCCAGTTCCGGAATATATCCGCCTGATCGCAGCGGGCCGCTACTCCGACGCCTACATGATCAACTGGAAATCGAATGTGTTTCCAGGCGTGCTTGGTCGCACCTGCGACAGGCCCTGCGAGCCGGCGTGCCGGCGCGGCCGGGTCGAAAAGGAGCCGGTGGCGATCTGCCGTCTCAAGCGTGTCGCTGCCGATTTCAAGGACGACATCAGGGCGCGTCTCCCGCGCCCTGCCGCGCGCAAGAACGGCCGGCGCATCGCGCTCGTCGGCGCAGGCCCTGCCTCGCTGACGGTCGTCCGCGATCTCGCACCGCTCGGTTACACCTGCGTCGTGTTCGATGGCGATCCGAAGGCCGGCGGCATGATCCGCACGCAAATTCCCCGCTTCCGCTTGCCTGAGTCCGTTATCGATGAAGAGTGCGACTATATTCTCGATCTCGGTGTCGAGTTCCGCGCCGGGCATCGGATCGATAGCTTGAAGGACCTGCTTCGCGAGGATTTCGACGCCATCTTTGTCGGCTCCGGCGCCCCGCGCGGGCGCGACCTCGATATTCCCGGCCGCAAGGAAGCCGCCAACAACATCCACATCGGAATCGACTGGCTGTCCAGCGTTTCGTTCGGACACATCAACAAGATCGGCAGG
>JASHYD010001040.1 GCA_030043175.1 Xanthobacteraceae bacterium
GGCCGTATTATATCATGTCGGACGGAAATGCAGGCAGGACATCTGTCCAGCGTAGAAAGCGCGGGCTGGTCCGGGCAGGGGTACGAGGAATTCCAATAAGGTTGAGCGCGTTCGCTACCGGACAGCTCGAGCGGCGCACCGCGCCTGATCGTAAGCACCGCTAACGCCTGATCGGCATACTGAAGTTTTGCCGTCCCAGGCTGCGCTCCGTCCATCACTTTGATCAGCTGCAGGCGTCACCGAATCCACTGTTTCTACTGTTCAAGGCAAAGCGCCTGATCTTCGTGAAGCCACACATCACGCCATGCACGACGCGCTCAGGGTGAACGGGTCAGCGCCACCGGTCCTTCTGAGCGGCTGCGGCAGTTCGCTGCTCGAGAATGGTGGGGCACTTGTTGAGAATTGGAACCCATTCGAAGCGGCGCTGTTGTTCAGCGAGGCGGCCGAGTGACTCAAACCCGACTGGTCGGCGTTTGATGCGAATGTGCGATGCGCTTACGGTCCAACCGCCGGGGAGAGAATCCCACGAAGAACGCTATATCGAGAGACAGGCCAGATGGCGCAAAAAGGCAAGGTGAAGTGGTTCAATAGCCAAAAAGGCTACGGATTCATCGAACCCGATGACGGCGGTAAGGATGTCTTCGTACATGTCAGCGCGGTCGAGCGCGCGGGAATGCAGAACCTCAACGAGGGACAAAAGATCTCTTTTGATGTCATTGCCAATCGAAAGAGTGGCAAGCCTGCGGCTGAAAATTTGCGCGTAATCTGATTTGGCTTGCCAGCGTGTTGCGAGCCGTCGGGACGCCCCGGCAGGTCATCTGCGTAGGACGTAAAATCGCGTGGCCAGAGCCCAATTGTGGATGTCCCCCTTATCCCCGCCGGGGACGACCAGGGCGATGCCGCGGCGAGGAGCGAGGTGGCCAGCGGGGCGCAGCGTAACATGAATATCAATCGCCCAAGCGTTGCAATCTTCATCCCCCACGCCATCCAAAAGGGCCTGCGGTACGAGGCGCGGCGAATTCACCGTCATGATCACTCCCCTCGTGATGGGGCATCCGAAGTCAAGGAATAAGTCCAGCGCTGAACCACAATCTCGACGCCGCAATTAGGTCGACCAGACGCCAGGCCTATTGAGCTTTGATGCGGTATTAGCCGCCGGCGAACGATGTTATTTGGTCGCGCTATAACCTTTTTATATCGAGTACGAATTCCCAAAAAAAGTGCCTCTCCTAAGTAGAGGACTGGCGGCAAGTCAAACTGTCGCAGCGGCCTCGCCGGATCCTTCAAATGGCCTCGTAGCACCTCGTTTTCGGCAGAGCATCGACCCATTAAACCTAGTCGGGGTTGCAATCCTTGCGGCGATAGTGCTCATGTGTTGCTCGCATCCGCTCCCGGATGTCTACACCGGAACCCGGTTGCGACGGTCCGTAAGCGATAGGCCGACGTCAACAAGCTGCTCAGACAAGTTGGCTTGCGCTCAAAAGGAATGCCGCGAGGAGTGCTTTCGGCCCTTCGATGCGCGGAATGTGCAAGTGTGCTTTTGCGAAAGCTCTTCCCAGCGAGGAATTCGTGAAGCACTAAACCAATGCTATTGAGAGACGTCGCCGGCATGCCGTTGGCAATTGTCGTGGTGTTCAAAACCTGCGGGTAATGAGCACTATGAGACGGGTGCCGGTTTTATTTTTTGCTGGCCAGCAGGCCGCTCACGGCGGGCCCTTTGCTTTCGTGCTATGATGGCTGAAGCGGCACGTTTTGATGCTGCGCGTTCAGCAACAAGGTTCATACAGGTGACGGTGGCCTCATTCCGCTGCCGGATTTGTGGCTGCATGACCAGAGGTGCAGATCGCCGATGAATTGGTGTTCTTAGAATGCAGACGCTTCTCTACGAACAACGGCTCGATGATCGTCCACTCGCTGGTCAGGCCCATGCCCGTCCGGTAAGACGGGTCCACCGTCACCGTTTATGAGAAAACTTCCAATCTAGCGTCAATCGGTGGTACGCATTACCAATGCGACCCCTTCGGTATTCCATCAACGTCACATTGGGTGGGTGCTGCGATCATCGTGCCATGTCCGCGGACGAAGACTTGCATCGTCACGCGGCCGAGAACATCGCGCGGGCCGATGCCCTCCTTTTTGGCCGGCTGACCTACGAAATGATGGAGGCAGCGTGGCGGCCGCCGGCGCGGACGGGAGTGAGGGCCGATTGGATGGAAGGCTTCGCGCGGACGATCCACGCGGCAAAGAAGTACGTCGTGTCGAGCACCCTGGACCGGGTCGATTGGAACGCAGAGCTCCTGCGCGGGGATCATCTGGGGAAGGCCGTTGAACAGCTGAAGCGGGAGTCGGGTAAGGGACTGTTCGTGGGGGGCGTGAAGCTGCCGCTGGCGTTGGCGGAGCTGGGATTGATCGACGAGTACGAGTTCGTGCTGCAGCCCAGGCTGGTGGGTCACGGACCGACGTTGTTCGCGGGGCTATCGAAGCGTATCGACTTGAAACTCGTGAGCCGGCTGGAGTTCGGCTCAGGGGCGGTAGCGATGCGGTATGAGCCTAGACGGTAGCCATCGTTCCGAGTCAACCGCATCATGGAGCCACTCGAGCCATGCCTGCGAATTGGCTAAATGACGACACGCGCCGTCATTAACTTTCAGGCGATAGCGCGGGAAGCTGTTTTCCCAAGGCTGTCTACCAAGCGCCTTCGTTGAAGGTGCTCCTGGCGCAGCTGCCAGAGCGTGGGTAGCTCTTCGATTAGGATTAGCCGCAATAGCAAAGTCAGCACAGTTTGGCCAATAGCGGCCTTGGGATTGTGCTTGCTACAGACGCGGGGGGCCTACTGCTCCCTATCTATTGTCTTCCCCAAGGTGATTTCAGGCCTGCGGAAACCCATCGCAATCCAAGCGGTGATTAGCTTCAACATAAACTTGCCGGAGTGACCACTATAGTTCGGCAAGTCATCGGCAAGCTCGACGCCGACGCGCCGCTCTTTCGTCATGACCCGCATTTCAATTGGAGGCGCGCCTGTCGGAAAGCGGTTCCGGAGCATCGACAACCAGTGTCCCTTGGTGAAGTCGAGGAACATTGCCGAATTACAGCACTTGGCAATGACCCGTCGGGTGGGGGAATCAGGCTTGAGCCGATGCTCTTCAAGATACTGGTGTCCCATCACGCATTGCACTCGATCCTTTCGATATAGGATCAAGCCTGTTCCACTGTCGGGATCGAGCACGGGCGGCGCAGAAGCCAGTTGCTCGAACTGACGTCCGGCTTCTTGGCAACTCGTGCAATAGCAGGAGCCCGTCAGAATCGGTGCGCCGACTGCCTCGAACCGCACCTTACCACATTGGCACATCGCGGAGAGGTGTTTGTGCTGCTGCCGGTTCACTGCGCCTTCTCATTCTTGGGTCCCATTATTTAAAAGATCTTCTATCGGTGGTGCAAAATGTTTGCAACGGGTCTTGTGTCACGAGCATCGCCGGTCCACACGGCGATGCGCAACTGTACGAGAGATGGAGAGGGCCTTTCCGAGTTCGGTAATCAGGCGCTGATTTCAAACCACCGTTCTGCCCGGCTATTACAGAACGTTCTTTGATATCTCGCCACCACGGACGATCAGATCGAGATGCTCTCCCTGACCGCTCAGGACGCCCAGATCCTTAAGTGGATTACCTTTGACGAGGAGGAGATCGGCGAAGGCGCCCGGCTCCAAAACCCCTAACCGGCCGGACTGCTGAAGGAGGTCGGCGTTGATAACCGTCGCGGAGCGCAGAATGTCCGCGTTGCCCTGGATTTGGGCCCTCAGCGCGAACTCCTTGCTCTGCGCGGGGTGGGTTTCGCCAAGCAGATCAGTACCAAATCCCACTTTGACACCGGCGCGCAGCGCTTTCTCAATCGCACCTACCCCGGCATGCAGCACGTCTTGAAGCTTTCGAAGACTTGCCTCTGGAAACTTATGAGTTTTTCCGAACTGTGCGATCTGGTTATAGGTGACCAGAGTCGGCACCAGGTAGCAGCCGCGTTCGGCCATGAGGCTCGCCGAGGCCTCATCAATCAGGTTGCCGTGCTCAATAGAGCGCACACCCGCATGGACGGCGCGCTGAATCGACTCTGGAATATAGGCATGGGCGAACGCGTAGGTCCGTCGCGCCTTCGCCTCTTCCACCGCCGCCCGAATTTCTTCCTCCGTATATTGCGTCATGTCAATCGGATCAGAAGGAGTGGCGACGCCGCCGCCTGCCATGATCTTGATCTGTTGCGCTCCGCCCTTAAGTTCCTCGCGTGCCGCCCTTCGGACAGCGTCGACGCCGTCGGCGATGTGACTGAACGCCGATGTTCGGATCGAGCATGCGCAGAGCCGAGGGTGCTCGCTGACGGGTTCAAGGTCGCCGTGGCCGCCAGTCTGGCTGAGTACGCGCCCAGACCGAAAGATTCTGGGCCCGCGGATGAGGCCGCGCTCAATCGCGATGGGAATACCAGCATCCAGCCCCCCTGCGTCCCGCACGGTCGTGAAACCGCGACGCAGCATTCCCTCAAGGATGAACTTGGTCTCGACTGCGATCCAAGACGCCTGTCGGCGGACCATCGAAGCGAGGTCAAGGGTTGTGATTGCGGGATGAACGTGTGCATCGATCAGACCAGGCATGAGGGTTCTGCCCTCGGCATCGAGAACCACAATATCGGCGCGCGCACTTAGTTCACGGCCATTTTCTGCGACTTCGACGATCTTGTCCTGTTCGATGCGAAGAGACGCTCCCGGCCGCAATTCTCCAGCATGGGTATCCAAAAGCTTTGCGTTTTTGATTATCAGGTCAGGCATGGCGATCCTCTCGATGTGGCAAACGCGACTGCCTCTGGCGCGAAGGGCACATTTGACCAGATGGAGGCCAGGCGCTCACCGCATGGGCCATCGTTTACGCTGTGTTCGTCACCATCGCAGTGTCGATGGCGCCACTTGCGGTATATGGCCTTCGGGAAGCGCTTGGCTGGTGGGAAAGAATTGGCAATACGGGCACTGTGCAAGATTTCTATATATGGATCAAGGGCAGTTGGATCTTCATGGACATCGTCTTCATTTGACGGCTTCGCAGCCCATGTCGAGGACCGCGCGAGCGGGCGAGACCAACTCGCAAAAGCGGTCGAGCCATCCGCGCTCGTAAAGGCCGTGAAGTCGGCCCTCCTGAAACGGTGCACGAACCCAAGCGCCAGCACGTTGTTCAAAGATGTCGATGATATCGTCAGCGCCGTACCCATGGGCTGATAACTAGAGATTATGGCGCGTGGCTGTTGGGTGCGCGTCGGACATTTCCGGACTCACGCCGCGCAACATTTTTGAGGAAAGCAAAGGGCTTTGATCCAATCATAGCCCGAAAAGAACCCCTGCGGAGTGATGCGCGTATAACAAATCTGACCGATGGCGTTTCTGGCCGATGGCGTTGCCACGGCCTCCAGGTATGATGGGCGGTATGACCCTTAGCCCACCAGATCACCAAGCCATCGCGGCGGAGGCGCTCGCGGCGACGGACGACGCGCGCCAGATTGCACCGTTTTCGGCGCGCTATCCCGGCCTGACCCTCGACGACGCCTATCGCATCTCGGCCCGTCTGTGCGAATTACGAACGGCGCGCGGTGAGCGCGTAATCGGCCGCAAGATCGGTTTCACCAATCGTACTATTTGGGCCGAATATGCCGTCTACGCGCCGATGTGGGGATTCGTGTTCAATACCACGGCGCGCGATCTCCCGCCGCCGCGCCAGGCAGCACAGCACCCGTTTACGCTGGCGCCGTATGCCGAGCCGCGCATCGAGCCCGAGATTGTGTTTCGCCTTGCCGCAGCGCCCTCCCCCGACATGGACGAGGCGGCGCTGTTCGGTTGCATCGAGTGGGTGGCACAGGGCTTTGAGATCGTGCAGTCGGTGTTTCCGGGCTGGAAGTTCGCGCCAGCCGACACGGTCATTGTCAATGGTCTCCACGGCGCGCTGCTGCTCGCGCCACGCCATCCGGTCGGCTTCGACAGCGTCACCAATTGGGTATCCAATCTCGCAGGGTTCGAGATCGAGCTGTTGCGCGATGGCGCCGTGGTCGATCGCGGCCGTGCCGCCAATGTGCTCGATGGCCCGCTGTCTGCGCTGCGTCATCTCGTCGGCCTGCTGGCGCGCGATCCGGTCTATTCGCCGCTCGCAACCGGCGACATCGTCACCACCGGCACCTTGACCCGCGCCTTTCCGATCTTGCCCGGCGAGAGCTGGAGCACGAGGCTTCACGGCATCGAGCTCGGCAGCAGGCCTGTTTGGTTCGCGTGAACCGGATGTCGCCTTGTCCGCAAGACGCCCATAGGCTGGCCCGGTCCGGCATAGCTGCGTCTTGCTGCACCGCGCGAGTCGGGTGGAGTTCGTCGCGGGGTTGGCGGTGTGGCCGGCGACGAGCGCGGGCATCATCATCGACAGCTGGCTTGTACGGGGTCGCCAAGGCCATCGCGGCCGCTTTCGCAGGCGTAGGCGATTGGTGTATCGTTGAAGGATGAGTTACCGACGAGATGTGCGGAGCCAGGGTACCGGCGCGTGGAAGTAAATGAATGGAGACGACCATGCAAAACTGCTTCAGGGCCTCTATGATGGCGATCGTCGCAGTCGCGGTCGGCGTTGTCATATCGGCGCCGATCGTATGGGCGCAGGCTCAGAAGCCTGTGGCTTCGGCACCGGGCGCGGCGCTGAAAACGCCCTGGGGCGACCCCGATCTGCAGGGCATTTGGATGGAGGAAACCGATACGCCGCTGCAACGCCCCGCTAGATTTGCGAACCAGGAATATTTTACCCCCGAGCAGCGGGCTGAATTGGATGAGGTGCGCTCGGCGCTTGCCGGCAAAGACCAGCGTGCAGAGCGCGGGACCGAACTTGACGTTGGCGGCTCCTACAATCAGCTGTTCGTGCCCCGCAAGCACTCTGGCGTGCGGACCTCGATGATTGTCGACCCGCCCAATGGCCGCATTCCGCCAATGACCCCAGAGGCTCAGAAAATAGCCGCCGCTGAGCGGGAATTTCGCCTCGCTTTGATCCAAGCGACAGACACTTGCAAACTTCGATACCGCGGTTGTGCCGGGGGTAAATACGATCCGACGCCCTCGCCGCGACGCGCTGAGCTCGCCCCGCGCTACAGCGTCGTAGGGATAAATCGCCATGACGGTCCGGAGGATTTTGCAGCAGGCACACGATGCCTGCCCGGCAGGCTGCCGGAGTTTGCCAGCATCAGCTTCCGGCGGATCGTGCAGACGCCCGGGGGCATCTCGATGATCTACGACGTTGGCCAGGGCCAAGGATGGCAGCGGACCATAGTCATGGACGGCAGCCCGCATTTGCCGCCCCACATCCGCCAATGGTTCGGGGATTCGCACGGCCACTGGGAGGGCGATACGCTCGTCATCGATGTCACCAACTTCAGTCCGAAGACTGACTTTCAGGGCTCGCGCGAAAACTTGCACCTCGTTGAACGCTGGACGCGGACGAGCACGACGGAGATCGCGTACGAGCTCACGATCGAGGACCCGACCGTGTGGGTGCGGCCGTGGACCGTCAAGCGCGAGTTCACGCGACAAAGCGATGAGGAAAATAAAATCTATTACGAGCCGCGCTGCATCGAAGGAAACTATGCCCTGCCGGGGATGTTGCGCGGCGCGCGCATGGAGGAGACCGCCTTTGCAGAGGGAC
>JASHYD010001041.1 GCA_030043175.1 Xanthobacteraceae bacterium
GTCACCGCCAACTTCCTTGACGGTGTCGGTCAAAGAAAGGCCCGGGATGGCCGCCCCGCCGGCGCCAGCCGCGATCGCGCGGGAAATAAGGGCAGAGGAGGCGAACGGCCGGGCAGCATCGTGCACCAGCACGATCCGCGGCTGCTCCGCCTTAAGCGCTTCCAGCCCGGCTCGCACCGAGATCTGGCGCGTCTCGCCGCCGAAGGCCGCAGGGCGCAGCTTCAGTCCTGCAGTTGCTTGCGCAAACATCGCCGCATCATCACGATGGATGACGGCCTGAACGAGCGCGACCTGCGGGTGGTCAATGAAAAGCGAGAGGGCGTGGCGGATCATCGGCGCACCGCGCAATTTGCGGTATTGCTTGGGCGTAGTGCTCCCCGCGCGGACACCCCGGCCGGCCGCCACTACGATGGCCGCTATGTCTGCGGGCATCCCATTCATCCGTTCGTTCTCCATGAGCCCTAGAGCGCGTGAACTTAACTCAAGCCTTAGCCTGACGGGGTCCACCGCCAGTCAGGCTTGCCCGATTCGGCAAACTTAAACTCTCGAAATCGGCTACCGCCGATGTCGATGGGGGCACTGATGGCCGCGGCCGCACCCTTCGTGACGCGCGCGCAAGCGCTGTTTGCGGATGAGGCCGCACCATGTTGATCCATAACCCGGTATGCGGGAATTCGCGAGGGGGCGATCATATTGCGCTGCAGCACTTGCATCGTTGCTTTTTGCTGGCTAAACTCTAAGCAAATTAGGATTGCGCCTAGAATATAGGCAGGAAGATGCGTGCGTCGAAATTCCCGCGGTTTGCCAATCCGCTAAATGTTGGCGGGCTGACCATCGCGAACCGGGTTTTCGTGGCGCCGATGTCCGGCGTCACCGACGCTCCGTTTCGTCGGCTGGCGGCTCGTTTGGGTGCAGGGCTGGTGGTTTCCGAGATGACGGCCTGCGCCGCGCTTGCAGTAGGCAAGCGCGACGCAAAGCTCAAGGTCGAAGCGCCCGGGCTGGGTTACCATGTTGTGCAACTCGCCGGCTGCGAGGCAAAATGGATGGCAGAGGGGGCTCGCATTGCGGCGGGCTGCGGCGCCGCCATCATTGACATCAACATGGGTTGCCCGGCGCGGCACGTCACCAATGGCTGGTCCGGATCGGCGCTGATGCGCGATCTCGACCACGCGATCAGCCTTGTGGATGCGACCGTTGCGGCGGTGACCGTGCCGGTAACCCTCAAGACGCGTCTCGGTTGGGACGAGCGCTCCATCAATGCGCCGGAGCTGGCGCGCCGCGCAGAGGCATCTGGCGTAAAGCTCATTACGGTCCATGGCCGCACCCGTTGCCAATTCTACAAGGGCAGCGCCGACTGGGCAGCGGTGCGCGCGGTAAAGCAGGCGGTATCGATTCCGGTCGTGGTCAACGGCGACATCATGAGCTGCCGCGATGCCAAGACAGCACTTGTGCGCTCCGGAGCGGATGCCGTCATGATCGGTCGCGGCGCCCAGGGCCGGCCGTGGTTTCCGGGGCAAGTCGCGTGCTATCTCGCGGACGGGCCGCTTGAGGACCCGCCGATCCTGTCGATCCAGCATGAGCTCATCACGGCGCTTTATCAGGAAATGCTCGCCCATCATGGCGAGCCAATCGGCGCGAAACATGCCCGCAAGCATCTCGGCTGGGCGCTTGACACTGCGGCCGCCACCGCCGGCTCACCTCCCGAAACCTTGAGAGCCTGCCGCGAGCGCGTGCTCACTGCGCCGAGCCCGCGCGAAACCCTAGGCCGGCTCGCAGAGGCATTCGACGCCTTGTCGTCGTGCGCAAGCGATCGGAAGGCGGCCGCATGAGCATGGTCGGAAGCCGCGATCCGCACGCCGCCGCGAGCCCAGCGGAAGCCATCCTCAATGCACTGCCGCTCGCCGTGATCGTGGTCGGCCCGGACGGCATGATCAAAGACGCCAATGTGGCGGCGGAGGATTTTTTCGATATGTCGGTCGCGCTGCTGCGCCGACACGTGTTGTCGGACTTGGTGCCGTTCGGAAGTCCCTTGCTGGCGCTGATCGAGCAGGTCCGCCAGCGCGGCGGTGCCGTCAACGAATACAAGGTCGATCTCGGCACGCCGCGCACGCCGTCCGAACGTCTGGTCGATCTTCACGTGGCTCCGGTGCCGGAGGGACCGAGCGAGGTTGTCGTGATGCTCCAGCAGCGCACGATGGCCGATAAGATGAACCGGCAACTCACACATCGCGGAGCGGCACGGTCTGTGACTGCGCTCGCCGCCATGCTGGCGCACGAAATCAAGAACCCGCTGTCGGGAATTCGCGGCGCAGCCCAGCTGTTGGAGCAGCAGGCAAGCGACGACGACCGCGTTCTGACCAGGCTGATCTGCGATGAGGCGGACCGCATCGTCAAACTGGTCGACCGCATGGAAGTGTTCGGCGACAAGCGTCCGGTGCAGCGCGAGCAGGTCAATATTCATGTGGTCTTCGATCACGTGCGCAGACTGGCGCAATCGGGTTTTGCGCGGCACATCCGATTCGTCGAAGGCTACGATCCGTCGTTGCCCCCGGTGCTGGGCAATCGCGACCAGCTTGTTCAGGTGTTTCTCAACCTCGTCAAGAACGCCGCCGAGGCGATCGGCGAAAGCGCCACAGACGGCGAAATCCAGCTTTCCACCGCATTCAGGCCGGGTGTGCGGTTGTCGCTTCCCGGAAGCAGATCGAAGGTCGCGCTGCCTCTCGAATTCTGCATCAAGGACAACGGGCCGGGCGTGTCCGATGACCTGATGCCGAATCTTTTCGATCCTTTCGTCACCACCAAGCCGACCGGCAGCGGGCTTGGTCTGGCGCTCGCCGCGAAGATCATTGGTGATCACGGCGGCATCATCGAATGTGAGTCGCAACCACGACGAACCATCTTTCGCGTGCTTATGCCCAAATTCATGGGTGACGACGCCGAGCCGGGCGGAGAAACCTAAAGGTGATACCAATGCCCGCTGGTAGTATTTTGATCGCGGATGACGATGCTGCGATCCGAACCGTGCTCAACCAGGCGCTGTCTCGCGCCGGCTACGAGGTGCGCTCGACCGGAAACGCCGCCACCCTCTGGCGATGGGTCAGCCAGGGCGAGGGTGATCTTATCATCACCGACGTGGTCATGCCCGACGAGAACGCGTTCGATCTCTTGCCGCGCATCAAGAAGCTTCGGCCCGACCTCCCGGTCATCGTCATGAGCGCACAGAACACGTTCATGACGGCGATCCGTGCCTCCGAGCGCGGCGCCTATGAGTATCTGCCGAAGCCGTTCGACCTCAAGGAACTGACCACCATCGTTGGCCGGGCGCTGTCGGAGCCGAAGGACCGCCCCGCGGTTGCGTCGGGCAAGGCAGAGGAAATCGACATCCCCTTGATCGGCCGCTCGTCCGCGATGCAGGAAATTTACCGTCTGCTGGCGCGCTTGATGCAGACCGACCTCACCGTGCTGATCTCCGGGGAATCCGGCACCGGCAAGGAACTGGTGGCCCGCGCGCTGCATGATTACGGCAAGCGGCGGTCCGGGCCGTTCGTTGCCATCAACATGGCGGCGATCCCGCGCGAGCTCATCGAGTCTGAACTGTTCGGCCACGAGAAGGGGGCCTTCACGGGCGCCAACTCGCGCAATGCCGGGCGGTTCGAGCAGGCGGAGGGCGGCACGCTCTTCCTCGACGAGATCGGCGACATGCCGATGGAGGCGCAAACACGCTTGCTTCGCGTGCTGCAGCAAGGCGAATACACGACCGTGGGCGGTCGCACTCCGATCAAGACCGACGTTCGCATCGTTGCCGCCACCAACAAGGATCTGCGCATCCTGATCCAACAGGGCCTGTTCCGTGAAGATCTGTATTTTCGGCTCAATGTGGTGCCGCTTCGGCTGCCGCCGCTGCGCGAGCGCGCCGAGGACATCCCCGACCTGATCCGCCATTTCTTCAAGCTCGCCGAGCGCGAAGGCCTGCCGACCAAGCAGATCGAAATCGCCGCGATCGAGCGCCTCAAGCGCTATCGCTGGCCCGGCAATGTGCGGGAACTGGAAAATCTCGCGCGCCGCCTCGCCGCGTTGTATCCTCAGGAAACCATCACCAGCGCAGTCATCGACAACGAGCTTGCACCGTCGGCACCAAGTCCGCTCGGCGAAGACAGCCGCTCTGAGCAAAACCTTTCGGCGGCGGTCGAGCGCTATCTCAACCAATATTTCGGCGGTTTTGCCGACGGCCTGCCACCGCCCGGGCTCTATCATCGCATCCTGCGGGAGATCGAATATCCGCTGGTGTCGGCCGCACTCGCCGCCACCCGCGGCAACCAGATCCGCGCCGCCGATCTGTTGGGCGTCAATCGCAATACGCTGCGCAAGAAAATCCGTGATTTGGAAATACAGGTGATCCGTACCAGCGGGTGAGGGGAGGGGGCCTGCCGCACGGTCGCAGAATCTTAAAGATCAGCGCACGCACCTCTCAGGGCCGCGGCGATCGTGGAGTGCTGAGCGCACGAACCTAAGTCCGAACCAGCCGGTTGCCCGCAATAGCGGGATATTGGCTGGGCACAGTCCCGCGTGCCTTGTTCCGGCGTCCACGAACCGGCCGAATCGCCGGTAGTGCGCCGGCTCGACATCGCCTTTACGGCCTTCTTTAAGAGGTGCATGCAAGGCAACAAAGCCCGGTTTGCGGTTCAAGACAAAGAGGCAATTCCACTCGGCCACGTTACCGGCCAACCGCACTGACCTCGACACGGCATCGACGTCGGGTTGACCGCGTTGGTCGCGCAGTCTGACACAGACGCGCAACCGAATTTCACCAAGCGCGACGAGGAAAGGGCGAGCTTTCGGGCGCTCGCTCCCCCCAACAAAGGCTCGAAACGACGCCCCAGGCGCGCCGCTCTCCTCGCCAAGATCACAAACACATGGCTAAATTGGCGGCGCGATCATGCGCAAAGCTAGCATGCTAGGGCCTGAACTCCTGCACCTGCGAGCCGCCCATTTTGTCGATGGGGCGTTGGAGCCTATTCACAACGCGAACACATACAACACGAGCGCATTGCGCTGGTCTCGCAGTTCCGGCGTATTGACAAGTCTAGATCTGGCTGCCGGGCTCGGTCCCGAGACGATCGCAATATATTGTTTGCCATCGACT
>JASHYD010001042.1 GCA_030043175.1 Xanthobacteraceae bacterium
ATTGCCGCCAAAGCCAGCACAGCAGCAGCGGCAAGTACCGCAAGATCGCGCCGCATCGTCAGGCTTCCAGGTGCTTGCGGGCAACCAATCCGCGGAGCAACCCGCCATAGCGGCCGAACAACACCGACACGCAATAGAGCATTCCGGCGAACAGAATGATGGCGGGGCCGGCCGGCAACCCAGCGTGATAGGACAAGAGAAGGCCGCAATAGCCCGAGGTGATACCAGCCACGACCGCGCTCACTGTCATCGCTGTGAGATCGCGGCTCCAGAACCGGCTGATGACCGCCGGCAAGATTATGAGCCCGACTGCCAGCAGAGTCCCGAGCGCCTGGAAGCCGCCGACGAGATTGAGCGCCACCAGGGCGAGGAAGGTGATATGCGCCGGGCCGCCGGAACGGCTGACCGAGCGCAGAAAGCCGGCATCAAGCGATTCCAGCACCAGCGGCCGCCATATCAGCGCCAGCGAAAACAGTGACACGGTGGCGATAACCGCGATCAGAACGAGTGTCTCGTTGTCGAGCGCCAGCACATTGCCGAACAGGAAGTGCAGGAGATCGACGCTGTTGCCGCGGACCGACACGATCACGACGCCGAGCGCGAGCGATACGAGAAACAGCGCCGCGAGCGATGCGTCCTCCTTCAACTCGGTCGCGCGGGCAACGCCGCCGGCCATGAGCGCGACCGCCAATCCTGCAATGAGCCCGCCCGCTGTCATGGCGGACAGACTGAGGCCCGCCACAACATAACCGATCGCCGCCCCGGGCAAGATGGCGTGCGCCATGGCGTCACCCATCAGACTCATGCGGCGCAGCATGAGCAGGACCCCGACCGGCGCCGCTCCCAATGCCAGCCCGCACACGCCGACCAGCGCGCGGCGCATGAACTCGAATTCCGCAAAAGGCGAAACCAGGAGATCGTAGATCGACATCACTCCGCCGCAACCGCACATTCGGCAGCGGCTTCCTCGAATGCCTCGCACATGCGCTGTGCCATGACGAGATTTTCCGGGGTCAACACGAGGCTCGTCTCTCCCCAGGCAATCGGTTCACGCGCGAGCAGCAAAGTCTGCGGAAAGTGCCGGCGCACGAGGTTCATGTCATGAAGCGCCGCCAGCACGGTGCGGCGCTCGCCGTGCCAGCGCCGGACGAGGGCGATCAAGTCGGCGACCGTCCGCTCGTCGATGGCGTTGAACGGTTCGTCAAGCACGATCAGCCGCGACTCCTGGAGCAGCAGGCGGGCAAACAGCACGCGCTGCATCTGTCCGCCCGACAGTCCGGCAATCGGGCGGCGTTCGAATCCGGTGAGCCCGACCGTCGCAATCGCACCGTGAATCCGCTCGCGTTCGATCTTGCCGATGGCGCCGAAGGCGCCGATCCGCCGCCACAGCCCCATGGCGACAAGTTCATAAACGTTGATTGGAAACGAACGGTCGATCTCCTTCACCTGAGGCAAGTAAGCGATGTCGCGAACGCCGGCATTGCGGTCGATCGCGCCCGACAACGGCGCGAGCAGCCCGACGATTCCCTTGAACAACGTTGATTTCCCAGCCCCGTTCGGCCCGACAACGGCGAGCATCGTTCCTTCTTCGACCGTGCCGCTGAGGTGATGAACGGCAGGGTGGCGATCGTAGCCGAGGGTCACATCAACGAATCGGAGATGCGCGGCCATGGTCCGCTCACGACGCGACCCACCACACCGCGAGCCACAGCGCGCCCGCGAGGCCAAGCGCCACGACGAGCCGCTCTGCGGCCGACATGCGCAACAAAGACGCCGATACTGCCCGCGCCGGATGAAGGTGGCCGCTGTCGTGGTGATGATGGGTCATGGACTTTTGTATAGTGCAGCCATCCCGCGGTGTCGATTGCGAGCATAGCAGCCATGGTAAGTTCGCGACACAATACCATACGACAGAGGTCAGATGAGGGACGGAGATATCTGACATCTGGGGTCCGGCATTTGTTCGCGACCCGGCTGGGTCATTTTCTGATCAGAAATCCGGCTTGTTCGCGACCGGGATGTGATAGTCGAACAGGTGCTGGTTGTTCTCGGCGCAGACTTCCTCGCGGAACGGCTGCTGCACACGCCGGTAACGCTGTTTCGCGGTCCAGGGCTCGTAAAAAGCGTCCGGATCATCGACCGTGAAAGTCACCTCCATGACGTTGCCATCCTCGACCACCCTCCAGCGCTCCACCACGTGCAGCTTCTCGGTGTGGGGCGTGCGGTAGTTGTCGAGAAAGGTCCTGTCATTAAGTCCAATGGTGTCGATCACGAGCGTGTCACCTTCGTAGTGACCGATCGACTCGCCGTACCAGGACGGCTGCGGATTTTCCGAATGGGGCACGTCGAGATAGACGCGCCGGACCTCCTGATTGCTCTCAAAGACGATCACCACCTCCCTCGGCGATTGCACGAAGCGGACCGGCGTGAAACGGCCGTAGCTCATGAAGCCCGGAACACCCGCCGGGCTGCAGCTCGAGCGCGGCGTAAACGCGATCTTGCCGGCGAGCACCTCCTCATTGTCCTTCCTCATCCGTTCTTTGACCCATGGCTTGAGGTTCGGATTGCCAACATCGGCGATCCGATAGGTCGGCTGGGCTCCAGTCCCATTGGGCACATAGGGATGCGCCGGATCTGTGCGTACAATGCCCGCCCGCGCGCCGGGAACATCGATCAAGTCGCCTCCGATCGATATCCATCCGGCTTCATTCGATGAAAAATCGGGCGGATTCGCCCTTTGTTCCGCTTGCGCCGGAGTGGACGGTATCGCCCACGTCAGCCCTGCCAGGATGATGCCTACGCGTAATCCTTGTCTCGCGGTTAACACATACATTGTTTCCTCCTCGGGTATGTTTTTTCTTCCAGGGCGGATTGCGGTCAGCTGATTAGCTCTGCCCTGGTCGTCGCCGGTCCCGGTCGATGGCGTGCTTATGTGCTTGGGCCGGCGGCGCAAGCCGGCGACCACCATGGATTCAATGGACCGAAATCCGTTTCCAACTCATCAACATTCGTCGCGCCGTGACGGCACCCACCTCGCGGGTTGTCGCCTCACGTTTGGTCGAAAGGATCGCACGCGCCTCGTTGGGCTAAATGAGATGCGGGTAGACCGCAAGGGGCGCTCCTGGCCTCCTGAGCCGCCGGCGGTCTATCATATCGTCAAGCGGGGCCGTCGGCCAGCCGCCTGAGGTCGAAGCGGTCGACATCCTGCAGCAGTTCCACAAAGGCGTTTGCCCCGTGTGCGAGCGCCTTGTCGCCCTTTTGCGCAGTGGCGGGCGTGGCGTCGCCGACTGCGCCGCTCTGATGCAGGTCCTGGGTCATCCAGCCGAAGCCGACCGGCCGGAACGCGCTGAGCCATTTGAAGTCTTCAGCCATTTTCACCGTAACCGGGGCCGCCGCCGCGGCTCGTCTCATGTCCACGGTTTCGGGCTTGTGGGCGAGCAGGAGCGAGGTCTCCAAGTCGCCGGCATGAATGCCATGGCGCAGCTCCGTCGGCTCGAAGGTACCCGGCGGGTAGCCGAAGCGATGCCAGGCACAGGTCACCACCAGCATCTTCAGACGAACCCGCAGATCGCGAGCAACCAGGTCCATGGCGGCGAGGTTGCCGCCGTGGCTGCTGACCATCACAAGTTTGCGGACGCCGCAGCGGTGGATACTCTCGCCGACTTCGGTGTAGGCGCCGATGATGGTCCGGGCCGAAAACGACAGGGTCCCGGGAAAGGCTCGATGCTCGTCCGATTGGCCGATCGGCTGGGTCGGCAGAAATGTTACTGGCAAGTCGGGCGGAAGCAGAGGAAGCACGCGAGCGATGTAGGCTTGCGCGATATAGAAATCGACGCCGAGCGGCAGATGGGGGCCATGTTGCTCGACAGCCGCGACCGGCAACACCGCGATCCAGCGCTCCGTATCGCCGGCCGCCACGTCGGTCCAGGTCATCTCGGTCCAGTCACGCTTCGGCATCATGTCCGCTCACTCGCAATTGCGATCCGGTTCGCGTATGTTCCGGACGCGTTCGGAGAATCAACCCATGGAAAACCGCAGACTTCACAGAGGCATGTTCTTAAGGCCCGTCCTCTCCAGAGCTGCCCGAGTTTTCGCGGCTGCGCGTTTCATAATCGCCTGTGCGGTGGCCGGCAACATCGTCGCCGACCATGCTGCGGTCGGGCAGACGCTCGACAAGGTGTCGTTTGCCACCAACTGGGTCGCGGAGGCCGAACACGGCGGATTCTATCAGGCGCTGGCGGACGGCACCTATCGCAGATACGGGCTCGACGTCACCATCGTTGCGGGCGGACCCCAGGTCAACAACCGCATTCTCCTGCCGGTGGGAAGGATCGATTTTTATCTGAGCGCGAACACGCTGCAGTCCTTCGATGCGGTCGAGCAGAATATTCCGACGGTCGTCGTAGCGTCGATGTTCCAGAAGGATCCGCAGGTCCTGATCGCGCATCCCGATCGCGGCATCAACAACCTTGAGGATCTCAAGGGCTTGGTGCTCTATATCTCCAAGGAAGGCATGGCGAGCTACTTTCAGTGGCTCAAGGCCGACTATGGCCTCGTGGACAGCCAGGTCCGGCCTTACACGTTCAATCCGCAGCCCTTCCTGGCCGACCGCAACAGCGTCATGCAGGGCTATGTGACGTCCGAGCCTTACGCCATCGAGAA
This sequence comes from Xanthobacteraceae bacterium, assembly GCA_030043175.1. The sequence goes on from JASHYD010001042.1 coordinate 4,663, forward strand.
GCAGACCGGAGTCAAACCTAAGATTTTCCTGATCGCGGATTACGGCTTTAACAGCTATTCGACGTTGATCGAAACGCGGCGCGACCTCGTCGAGCGCAAACCCGACGTGGTGCAGCGTTTCGTCGACGCCTCGATCATCGGTTGGTACAACTATATTTATCACGACAACGCGCCTGCCAACGCCATGATCAAACGCGAGAATCCGGAGATGACGGATGAGTTGCTCGCCGCTTCGGTGGCGCGAATGAAGGAATACGGCATTGTCGATTCCGGCGACGCGCTGGAGCTCGGCATCGGTGCGATGACGGACGCTCGCATGACGAATTTCTTCGACAAGATGGTGCGGGCCGGCGTCGTCAAGGCCAGCCTCGACTTCCGCAAATCCTACACATTGCGGTTCGTGGACCGAAAAGTCGGGCTAGCGCTGCGGCGCTGAAGGCTGCGGCGCTAAAGCTTGACGCGCAGGGCGGGCGAAGGTTATTGCGCAAACCCTTATTCGCCGTGGCGTCTCACCCGAACTTGCCCGCCGTCGGGCAGGTCGAGCGCGTACATCACCGCGTGAGACGCGATTTAACTGCAATCCAGCCTTGCGATAATGGGCAGCTGCAGGTCCTCAATTCGGCAACAAAAATCGGTTTGAAGCGTTTCTGCAGTGGATGGGCTATTAGGCTCAAGCGGGGATACCGTGGTTCGGCACCTCAATCAGCATGATCAGCTCAACTCCTTGCTTCGTACTAACCGCGCGGTGGTGCTGGCGGTGTTGTGGATGGCGCTCGCTGCCTGCGTGGTTGGTTCGACGGTTTATGACGTTGCGGATTGGATCAGCGCCTGGTGAGACGTTCACATTCGTAGCAAGCGCTTGGAGTTTCCGCTGAGAATCTTTATTTTGTCCTCGTCGCAGATCGGCGTCGTGGCGAGCCATTGAACAGCCGGCGGGTTCTCCACGAACGGCCAATCGACCGCAAAAAGTATGCGATCGACGCCCATTTCCATGATGCAACACAAGAGCGCGGGATTGGAAAAATTCCCGCTCGTTGTGATGTAGAAGTTGTTGCAGAAGACGTCGCGGAAGCCCAGTGATTTCTGTCCGGGCCGTGCCAGCGCCTGGTCGATGCGCCACACCAGGAACGGCAAGGTTTCGCCGAGATGGCCGAGAATGATCTTCAGGCGAGGATGGGCTTCGAACACCCCGCTCAGCACCATGCGGATCGCGGTGGTCGCGGTTTCGACCGTGTACCCCCAGGCGGGCCGCACGACCATGGGGAACTGTTGGGCATAGTCGGCGTAATAGGCCTGCGTCACGCCGGCATGGGGCAGGGAGGGGTGCAGGTAGATCGGCACGTCAAGCTCCTCGGCGCGGGCATAGATCGGCCAGAATCGACGGTCGTCAACGAATTTGCCGTTGGCGAGGCCATGGATCATGGCGCCCTTGAAACCGAGCTCGGTGACGCAGCGCTCAAGTTCATCTGCCGCGGCCTCAGGCTCGGCGGTGGGCAGCGCCGCAAAGCCCGCAAACCGCGTCGGATGCGCGGCAATCGCCGCATGCAGCCGGTCGTTGACGCGCCGGCTCAGTGCGACTGCGATGTCGGTGGGAATTTTCTGCATGGATGGCGCGCCGTGCGACAATACCTGGATGTCGATGCCGGCAGCGTCCATCTCCTTTAGACGCAGGGCGCCGAGATCCTCGAGGCGTCGCTGCGTCTCCCCGGGTCGGCCGGCTTCGATGCCTGTGAAATGCGACGCCAGCTCGGCATCCCAGTAGTGTTCTTCGATCGCGATGACCGCACACCTCGGTTTGAGCAGCATTCGCGTTTCCCCCATCTCTTCGGCCTTGACGCCATCGGCCCTGGTATCAATGGCGAAACGCCATCGTCAAGGCTGGTCGATCGCTGCACCACGCTGCGGAAATCGGTTCAACGCTCGAGCCCGCAATAATGACGATCTGCGAGATCTGTGAGGCCTCGCAATGGACGCAGGCCGCGCGCCAAGGGCGAGGCAAGCAATGGATGTAACTGCCCCTCCGGGTGCCGGCCCGACGGGCCGGACATTTGGCCGCGATGTCAGGCCTTGTCCCGGTCGCGGTCGGGGCCGAGGAATGCGGGGCCGCACTGAAATGGATCGCGCTGACTGCCACATTGCTGCGGGGCGCTGCCTCCTGGCTGCGCGCCGCGCGGTGACGCCCACGCGCATCGAACCGGGACATGTGCTTCCCGTGCCGATGGCTCCAGCGCGGCCTTGCGACGAGCGGTCGGACAGCCTATTGCTGCCTGCCGCTGTTAGGAGCCCTCGTGACCAAAACCTCTGAGCCGATCTTTAATGTACCGCCGGTCATCTTGGCGATCATTGGGATATGCATTCTTCTACTGGCGGGCGAAGAGCTTCTGCTATCCAACGAGGAGGACGTTACGTTCCTTTACTATTTCGCTTTCGTTCCGGCCCGTTATGACAGCTCGCTGCTGCCGGCAGGGAGTTTTCCCGGTGGAGTAGGTGCGCAAATCTGGACTTTCGTGACCTATGCATTGATTCACGGCGATATCTCCCATCTCGGCATGAATTCCGTGTGGTTCCTGCCGTTCGGCAGCGCCGTC
>JASHYD010001043.1 GCA_030043175.1 Xanthobacteraceae bacterium
CTGTTCGACCAGGTGCCGCGCATTCGCAACCTTGGACAGATCGAGTTTCTCGAACAAGTTGTCGTTCGCATAGAGCCAACCGACGTGCGCGGTCGTGAACGTCACGTCGCTTTCTGGCTTGCCTGCAGCCAGCTTGGCCTGATTCAACCGATCGATCGTTCCGCCGGTAAGGTATTCGATGTCGGCGCCGGTCTCTGCCGTAAATTTCCTGCCGATCGACTCGTCGATCAAGTCGCGGAAGCTGCCGCCCCACGTGCTGACAACGAGCTTGTCCTTGGCGGAGGCGACAGCCGGCACCCCGGCGATGGCGAGCGCGGAAAGAACAATCGCCGCGGAAATCTTCAAGGCACGCATCGTCTCGACCCCCGGTTTGAGTATCCTTTCAACATCATACTACGCAAAAAACAGGCCGCCAAAAATATTCGCTGCAGGACCAGCAAGTGCACAAAAACCAATGAAGCGTCATTTCGCCTTTCAACGAAAGACGAAATGGCGCAAGTCCATTTTACGATGACGCCCGAGATGTACTTTGTCTCAACTCGCTGGGATTTCGGCGATGATGTCGATTTCCACAAAATATTCAGGCTTGGCCAGCCCCTGAACGATGATGCCGGTCGACACTGGGTGAACGCCCTTCAGCCAGCGCCCGATCACACGATACACCGGCTCGCGATAAGCGCGGTCGGTGACGTAGATGACAATTTTGACGATATCCTGCAGACAGGAGCCTGCCTCTTCAAGCAGCACCTTGGCGCACATCATGGCATTCTCCGCCTGCGCCGCTGCGTCGCCTACGCCGACGATGTGACCATCCAGATCCATTGCAGTCTGGCCGCGCAGATACACGGTGTTGTTAGCGCGCACCGCCATGCAGACGTCGTTGTCGAGATTCTGCTCGGGATAAGCTTCGCGGGTATTGAACTTGCGGAAGCGCTGATGGGTCATGGAGTGGTCCTTTGAGCAACCAGGACGTCGCGGAAGACGCGATCGGGAAGGGATTATAGCTGTTTCTGCGTCATCCCTGCGCTTGTCGAGGGTATGCGCGTCCCCCTCCCTTCCCTCCCCCGCACGCGGGGGAGGGAAGGGAGGGAGCAAGCGGGACGTGGATCGCCCGGACAAATCTGGCCCATGGCGACTTCAAAGCAAGCTTCGTTGCGCAGCTCATCCCTGCGGCCCGTTGACCCGATCCGAGAGGCCCGCGGACTTCCTGACGAACTCGAGCGGACCGGCGAAGTTGAAGCTGTTGTACACCGCCGCCAGATGATTGAAATGCGGCGCCTGCGCAAACTGTACGAACGTCAGCCGATGGCCGGCATAGTCGGAGTTGAGAAGATCCCGTGCGAAGGCGAGGAGCTTGCGCCGATCGTCGGCCTGCCATTGATTGTTGAGCGAATAGAACTTGTTCAGCCATTCGCCGCTGCCCTTGGCCTCAAATGAGGCGGAATTCGGCGTGACGCAGATCTGGCCGCCGCAGAGTTCGCGGGCGATATGCATCATGGCGGGAAGCTGAGAGCACGCGAATACGCGGCCTGCATACAGCATTGACTGGTGTGGCATCAGCAAGCCGCTCGGACTCTTCTCCGCCATTACGATCGAAGCGGTGAGGTGCGCATTGATCCCTTCGCGATAGCAGACAAGATCGGCAAGCTTTTCGCGGACGGACTGGATCTTGTCGAGACCGGTCTGCCTGGCGTTCCACATCGCGACGCCGATCATCATGTCGGCGGTGTAAAGCAGACGCAGCACATAAGGAAACGCCGAATAGCGGTGCAGCGTCGAGCGTACGAACTGGGCTGCACGGGTATGCCTGTAGAAGAAGACGTCCTCCCAGGGGATCAGGACGTCGTCGAGGACCACCAGCGAATCCACTTCGTCGAACCGGCTGGCGAGCGGGTAGTCCTTCTCGCTGACGCGGTTCGCGAAGCCGGCGCGGCAGATATGCTTGACGCCCCGCGCCCCCATCCTGACGATGCAGCCGACGGCATAGTCGGAAAGCGTTTCGTTGGTCCATGCGCCGACCGTGGGCTTCAGATAGGCCTGGTCCGCATAGGCGGCGGCGGTTTCGTATTTCGCGCCGCGGATGATGATGCCAGCGTCGGTCTCCCGCGCGACATGCACCATCAGATCGGGATCCTGCTGCTGCGGCGGCAGCGACCGGTCTCCTTTCGGATCGGTGTTTGCCGATACGTGGAACACGTCCCTCTCAACCACAGCCTGGATGTGCCGGTCGATGTTGGCGGCGAAGCGCGGATCAATTTCGGCCAGCACATCGCGGCCGTCCGCCAGCGACCACATTTCGCCGACCGTCTCGTCGCCGACGCGCGTGACAACCCCCCCGATCTCCTTCATCACATGATCGATAGCGGTGACCTTGTCGGTCCAGTCCTTCCGCTCCCGCGGCGGACGGAGGAAGATCGAGTGGCGCTCGTTGCCGTCGACGTAGGTCAGGGCGCCCGAGTAGCGCTGCTCGTGAGCCATGTCGTACATGCGCGCTTTGATCTCGATGATCGGCTGCAGCGCCGGGTGCCGCGTGACGTCCTTGACGCGCTCGCCGTCGATCCAGACTTCGCGGCCGTCGCGAATGCCTTCTTTATAGCCTTCGCCTGTGCGGATCATCGTTGGCTCCTGTTCCACTGGAGGAGGTGTGTAGGGGGCATAGCATAAGGGGGGCTTTGCGGATTCGTGTGGGGGCTTTTCTAACAAAAATAGGGGTTGTCAGAGCATCGGCAGCGTGCAAGTGAGAACCTTGAGACGAAGGTACTCTTCGTCGCGCAGGCCGTAGGCGCGTGGTTGGACGACTCGGATTTTATGGTTGAGCCCCTCGACGAAGCCAAGCTGTTCTCTGGCTTGCGATAGCCGGCGATGCCGGCCCAATGGCTATCGATCATGTCGGTGAGCTTTTCGTAGGCCTTCAGCCTCCGCCACTTGAGGGACGCCCGCCACTTGTCGAAGAAGCGCCACGCCCAGGATTCGTGCTTGTAACTCCAAAGTTGATCGAAGGACCCGTTGAGCAGACTGGCGGTGTTGAGACGCTTGTTGGAGCGCAGCAAAGTCCGCAACGCGCCTTCCAAGGTGAGGTTCTCCCTGAGCGACAGCAACGTCTGGCCTTGATGAAGCGTCTGTCCTTTTCGATCGCGGCGAGCCGGATGCGCGCACATTTCTGTTCGGCAAACCATTGACAGACCCATGTGACATTGCTGCGGCTGAAGCGGCACAGTCTGCGTTCGGCCGTCAATTCGCCGACTATGCCACCGAAGCCTTTGCAACAGGCGGTCTGTTCGCGTCCCCGGCTCAATAGCCCCGGCGTGGATCGACGCGGCTTAGCACCGGATGGCCCGCGCGCACTCTGCGCACATTGTCACCAATCTGTGCCGCCGCCGATGCCGGGAGCGCGACCGAGGCGAGATGCGGCGTAATGAGGACGTTGTCCATTTCCCACAGCGGACTCGACGCCGGCAGCGGCTCAGTGGCAAAAACATCCAGCGTTGCCTCGGATATATGGCCTGATCGGAGCGCGTCGATCAGCGCCGACTCGTCAACGATGCCGCCGCGCGACACGTTGATAAATGCGGCACCGACTTTCAGCAGGGCAAGCCGCTTGGCGTTCAGGAGACCCTTGGTGTGCAGGGTCAGCGGCAGCATGCAGACGAGAATATCGCTGCCGGCGAGAATCTCCGGCAATGCCTCCGGACCGGCGAGCGTCCGGATGCCGTCGACGGTCTTGCGTGTATTGGACCAGCCTTGCACCTGATATCCATGCCGCGCACATTCGAGTGCCGCTGTTAACCCCAGCTGGCCCAGCCCCAGAATGCAGACACGGATGGTCTCGGGATCGCGGGGATGGATGTAGTGCCAGCGCCGCTCGCGTTGCGCGCGTTCAAAGGCTGGAATGTTGCGGGCAAGACGGGTCACTGCGAACAGCACATAGCCCGCCATCATCCGCGACATCTTGGGGTCGGACAGCCGGGTGATCGGCACGTCGGGAAGGTCATCGCAACCGACCAGCGCATCGACGCCAGCGCCGAGATTGACCACCAGCGCCAAGTTCGGAAATTTTGCAAAGAAGCCGCGCGGCGGCTTCCACACCAAGGCGTGGCGGACGGAAGCCCTGTCGTCGATATCGTTTTCGCGACGCAGATCAATATCTTCGGCGGCCAGTGCGGCACGCCAGGCGTCGAAATCATCATACGCGCTGTAGAAGACCATCGGCTCCGGCTTCATCGGGACGCCTGCTCCGTAATCAGCCGTGCCACAGCGGTCAGCGCCAGCTCATAGCCCAGTGCGCCCAGTCCGGCAACGACGCCGGTGGCCGCACGCGAGACGTAGGAATGATGGCGGAAGGGTTCACGTTTCCAGATATTGCTCATGTGCGCTTCGATGATGGGGCCTTCGAAAGCCAGCAGCGCGTCCAGAATCGCGACCGAAGTGTAGGTAAGCCCTGCCGCATTGATGACGAGGCCGGCTGCCTTCTCGCGTGCCTCCTGGATCCAGTCCACCAGCACACCTTCATGATTTGATTGGCGAAACTCGAGGGTCAGCCCGAGCGACGCGGCGTGATCTTCGCAACGCCGTTTTATCGAGACAAAGCTTTCGCGGCCGTATATTGCGTTCCGATCCAGCCCGTAGAGATTGGCGTTCGGGCCATTCAAGAAGTAAACGATCGACGGGACGTTCATCGCGGCGCTCTCTTTGTCGGTCACCATCCTGCGACACTAGCGAGGCGCTGCACCGCGATGAAACAAAAAATGCTATCCGCTTGCATGCCAGCACATGAGTCGGTGCCCGACGTGAGCGCGTCGTCGTCAGACCTCGCGCTCCCGGCGGACCAGCAGGCAGTCGAGCGGCAAGCATCCATGCCCCGCGGGCAATACAGCCAGCGGATTGATCTCAATCTCGCGCACCTTACCCTCGAGATCCGCAATGAGGTGAGAAAGCCGGCAGATCATCTCCGCCGCGGCGGCGATATCGCCCTTCGGCCCCCCGCGCCAGCCGTCAAGGAGCTTCATGGCGCGGGTGGCGCGCAGCATTTCTTCGGCCGTAGACGGCGAAACAGGCGCGAGCCTCACAGCCACGTCCTTGAACAGCTCGACATTGACGCCGCCCATGCCAGCGACGACGACGGGGCCAAACTCAGGATCGACCCGAGCGCCGACCAGCAATTCCGCCACCGGCGAGACCATGGGCTGCACCATCAGGCGGATCTGACCTCCCGGTATGAGAGGCCGCCCCTTCTCGATCAACGCCCGAGCCACTTCCTCGGCCTCTTGCGCCGACTGGATGTTGAGGCGCACCAACCCGTGCTCCGATTTGTGCGCGATGCCCGGCACCACGGCCTTGATGACCACCGGACTTCCGAGCTCCCGCACCGCGGCCTTGGCGTCCGCGCTGCTCAGCGCGAGCCGCTCGGGCAGCGCCGGGAAGCCATAGGCCGCAAGAACCACCTTGGCCTCCGCTTCGTCAAGCACGGCACCGGGAGACGCGGCCGCCAGCGCTTCCATAGCTCTGCTGCGTGCGGAGCCGCCAGCCGGGGTAACGACGACCGGCTCCACCAGGGGCGGAGCGGTCTCCCAGCGCAGATACCGCGCGACCGCACCGATGCCCTCCGACGTGCCGCGAAGGCTCACGACAGATTTCTCAGCAGCCGTCCGGGCGTAATCCGGGTGGACGTCGCTGCATAGATTCGAGATTGCGACGACCCGCACGCAAGCCTCGCGCGCGCCGTCGGCAACCGCCGCCAGAAACGTGGCGTAGCGCTTGGCTTGCTGCTCGCCGAGTCCGCGCGGCGCGTCCTGCAACAGCACGATGACGCCCACGTCAGCCTGCTCGCCGAAAGCCGCGACGCATCTGCGCGCGATGGCGGCGTCGTAAAGACCGGCCCAGGTCAGATCAAGCGGATTGGCGATGTGCGAGCGCGGCGGCAGCAAATCCGCCAGAGCGCCCCGCGCCGTCGATATGGCCGGCAGCGCGAGGCCCGCCGCGTCGGCAGCATCAAGCGCCAGCGCGATCTCCCCGCCCGACAGGCTGACCATGGCGGCACCTGGCGCCTTGAGGCGGCGGGGCAGCGCGGAGAACGCGACCGCCGTCTCGACCAGTTCGTCGAGCGAGAACACCTGAACGGCTCCGGCGGCGTGCAGCGCGGCATCGCTGACCTCCACGCTGCCCGCAACCGCGCCGGTATGTGCGGCGGCGGCCTGGCGGCCCTTGGCCGAGCGTCCGCTCTTTAGGACGATCACCGGCTTGCCGAGGCCGCGGGCACGCCGGCATGCCGCGATGAACTTCCGCGGCTCCCGAAGCTGCTCGAGGAAGACGACGATGGTCTCCACGCCCGGCTCTTCGACCAGAAACGCCAGATAATCCGCGACGGTCGTGACCGCCTCGTTGCCTGATGTGATGAGGTGGCTGAGCCCCAATCCGCGTGCGGCGTTGAGCAGGGCGATCCCGATCGAGCCGCTTTGCACAACAGCGGCCGTCCTGCCGATCGGCAGCTCGGTGGGCAGGGAGGTGCCGAACAGAGCGGTGCGAGTCGCAAAGTTCAGGAACCCCAGGCAATTCGGACCGCACACCGCCATGTCGTGTTCGCGTGCAAGCGCCGCGAGCTCCCGTTGCATCTCTGCGCCCTGCTCGCCCGCCTCGGCGAAGCCGCTCGACAGCACCGCAAGCCCGCCCGCTCCCTTGGCCGCGGCGGCGCGCGCCACGTCGGCGACTCTCTGCGCCTGCACGGCGATGAATACGGCGTCGACGCTGCCTGGCACGTCGAGCATCGAAGGGTAGCAAGGCTCGCCCAGGACCTCCTTGCGGCTCGGATTGATGAGGTGGACCGAGCCACTATAACCAAGCGTCTTGAGGGCGTTCCATGCATTGAAGCCCGGACCGATCTTTTCGGAAGCGCCGACGATGGCGATCGACCTGGGCCGCAGCAATCGGTCAATGGCCATCGCTTTAGTCCTCGAACCGAGGTGTGCGCTTCTCGAAGAAGGCCTGCATGCCTTCCCTGGCGTCGTTGTGCCCGAACACCTGCTCGCACAGCTCCTCCTCGAATTGGACCATGCTGTCCCAGGAATGGCGCAAGTTGTGGGCGATCGCCATGCGCGTCGCCAGGATGCCACTGGGCGAGGCGCTCGCAATCCGCTCCGCGACGGCCTGGGCCGCCGCCATCAGCTCGGCCCGCGGCACGACTTTGCTGACGAGATCCATGTCACGGGCTTCTTGCGCACCGAAGCTCTCGCCCAGCAGAAGGATGTCGAGCGTCTTGTTGCGACCCACGAAGCGAGGCAGGCGGGTGAGGCCCATGCCCCAGCTTGGGACGATGCCGAGATAGGCGTCGCCGGCGCGAAACACCGTGTTGTCGGCGGCAACACGGTAGTCGCAGGACCATGCTATGGCCGTGCCACCCCCGATGCAGTAGCCATGAATGGCGGCAACGATCGGCCGCGGAAACGTCTCGATCCGTTCCAATGTGCGGCGCCCGTGCTGACGGAAGGCCTTGCTGGCTGCCGGGTCCTTGAGCTGGGACTCCCGGCGCAAATCAGCGCCGGCGCAGAAGGCGCGCTCGCCCGCGCCGGTGAGGATCACGCAGCGCACCTTGCCATTGCCTTCGATGCTGTCGAGTGCCCCGTGCAGCGCGTCGAGCGTGGCCGCCGATATCGGGTTCATCGGCGGGTCGTTGAGCGTCACGCGCGCGACGTTTCCCGCAATCTCGGTGAGCACCAGCGTGTCGGTCACGGCGTCGTCCTCCTGGATCTGCAGTGCTTGTGTGCCCGCGCGACCAGCTTTTGTCAGCGCGGCCCCTTGCGGCCCGCGAGCAGGGCCTGGGCGCGGGCCATCGCCTCGCCCGGCAAGCTGTGGCGCCGCGGATACGGCTTGATTTTGCGCGTCGCATCGACGATGAGCTTGGCCGTCATGCCCTGCCGGTTTGAAGGATCAAGGACGGCTCCCATGGCGTTGCGGATCAGATCCATGTCGGAGTCGGCCTGCATGCGCGTTGCCATGGCCCACAGGACGTCGAAATCCTTGGCAACGTCGACATCGTCATCGACCACCACGACCAGTTTGAGCGAGAGATCGTCGCCAAGCGTGGTGGCGGCGATGTTCCGCGCTTGGCCTGGAGCCGGGTCACGCACTGCGACGTAGGCATGAAACCGGCACGTGCCCGATTTGGGGTAGGCGACCGCCGTCACGTTCGGATGATGCTGGCGCAGCGTGCGCAGCAGGCGGGCCTCCTGCGGAACCGCCAGCAGCAGCGTATGCTCGTCAGAGATGCCGGGCACGATATCCTGGAAGATGGCATCCTTGCGGTAGAGGATGGAATCGATCCTCAGGACGTGCTCGGTGGAGCGCTCCGACGCGTAGCCGGTGAACTCGGCGAACGGCCCCTCCGGGGCCCGCTCGCGCAGCATGATCGTGCCCTCGAATGCGATCTCGCACTCTACCGGAATCTCGACCTTGCCAACCGGTCCCAGCGCGATCTTGAGCGGCCCGCCGAGGAATCCGCCGGCAACGGCGTACTCGTCGGTGTCGATGGGCCCCTTCCACAGCCCCGAGCCGAACGTCATCAGCGGGTGGCAACCGATGATCACGATGACCGGCAGGTCCTGTTCCAATTCCTCGGCGCGGCGCGC